>JAHENN010000020.1 GCA_018609665.1 Haloarculaceae archaeon
CGACACGCGGGAGGTGGCGGCGTGACCGACTTCCAGCGGTACCTCGCCGCGAAGCGGCGCGTCGACGACCGCGCGCTCGACCGTCGGCTGCTCGAGCGGCTGTCCGACGCCGCCGCCCGGGCGGCGGACGACGGCCCGCTCCGCGTGCTGGAGGTCGGCGCCGGGGTCGGGACGATGGTCGAGCGGCTCGTCGAGCGGGAGCTGCTGCCGGCGGCCGACGTCCGCTACACCGCCGTCGACGTCGACCCGGACAACGTCGCGGCGATGCGGGAGCGGCTGCCGGCCTGGGCGGCCGACCGCGGGCTCGACGTCGCCGACGGCGACGGGACGCTCCGGTTCGTCGGCGACACGACGCTGACCGTCGAGCCCGTCGTCGCCGACGGCGTCGAGTTCGTCGCCGACGCCGACCGGTCGTGGGACCTGCTCGTCGGGATGGCGCTGCTGGACATCGTCGGCCTCAAGCGGCTCGGCGGGCTGCTGGCGGCGCTGTCGCCCGGCGGCGTCTGGTACTTTCCCATAACCTTCGACGGCGCCACCCGGTTCGCGCCGGCCCACCCCGCCGACCGGGCCGTCGAGCGGGCCTACCACCGCCACATGGACGAGAAGGACGGCGGCGACAGCCGGGCCGGCAGCCACGCGCTCTCGCGGCTCCGGCGGCGGCCCGACGCGACGGTGCTGGACGTCGCCGGCTCCGACTGGGCGGTCCGGCCGGTCGACGGCGGCTACCCCGGCGCGGAGGCGGCGCTGCTCGAGTACATCCTCGCCACCGTGGAGACGGCCGTCGGCGAGGTGACCGGGCCGGGCTTTGCGGCGACGCTCGAGGAGTGGCTGTCGACCCGGCGTCGGCAGCTCGAGGCCGGGACGCTGACCTACACCACCCACCAGCTGGACCTGCTGGGCCGGGTCGACCCCCGCGAGTAGGGTCGCCGGTTTCACAAAGGGGATATCGGCCCCCCTCGTACGGACGATACCGTGACGAACACGCAGGTCACCCTGGTCCAGATCGACAACTACGGCCCATGGACGACGACGCCGGAGCCGCGCCGGGAGGTCGACCTCCAGACGCTGCAGTCGCGGCTGTACGCCGACGTCTCCCAGCTGGTGGGCAACCGCGAGGGGTACGCCTTCTTCGGCCGGTTCGACAACATGGTCACCATCACCAACGGCCTCGGGCGGGGAGCCCACGAGCTCATCCAGGAGTCCATCGCCAACCGGTATCCGGTCACCGCCAGCATGAGCGTGGCCGTGGGGCCGACGCCGGTCGAGGCGCTCGGCGCCGCCTCCGACCGGCTGCAGGACGCCGGCAGCGCACAGGACAGCGAGCGGACGGAGATCCTCCGCGGGGAGACGCTCCCCGAGGCCGACCGGACGGCGACCGACGTCCAGATCGCCCACTTCGACGTCGACGACGCCACCGGCAAGTACACCGACCGACTCAACGAGTTCGACTCCTTCATCAACATCGAACAGGGGTACGCCGAGCTGATGCGGTACATGCGGCGGGCCCACGAGTCGCTGGCGTTCTTCGTCGGCGGCGACAACGTCATCGTGGTCTGTTCGGACGTCGACGCGGCCGGCTACCGGGACGCCATCGACCACGTCGAGGAGGCCGTCGGGGTGCAGCTGAAGGTCGGCGTCGGGCGCTCGGCGAGCGCACAGACGGCCGGCATGGACGCCAAACACGCCCTCGAGACCTGCCGCGAGGACGGCACCGCCGTCGAGCTGGCCTGGTGACTGCCGCGGCCGACGCGCGGGACGGTGGGACTGGGATTTGAACCCAGGAACCCCTCACGGGGACCGGTTCTCAAGACCGGCGCAATAGGCCACTCTGCCATCCCACCATGCCCCCGGCTACCGCCGGCGGCGTCTAAGGCCTGTCGGTCACCGGGTGACGGCGAGGCCGTCGTCGGTCGCCTCGACGGCGAGGCCGCAGTCGGCGACCCACTCGGCCAGCGACCGCGGGACGATGCCGTCGGCCTTCCGTCTGGTCCGGACGCCCGTCACGACGGCCGCGAGGTCGGCCGCCGTCTCGAGCAGCGGCTTGGCCCCGAGGAACTCGACGTCGAGGCCGGCGTCCAGACAGCGGTCGGTCAGCGTCTCGACGGCCGGCGGCGCGAAGCAGTCGGCGAAGTCGATCGGCTCGCCGAAAGCGGCGAAGTGGACGCGCCCGCCCGGCGCCGGCCCGACGACGGCGTCGGTGCTGCGGAGCTTCATCGCCGCCTCGTCGACCTCCGTCCGGGCCATGAGCGCCGCCTCCGGCCGGGCGACGGCGACGGAGGCGGCCCCCTCGGTCTCCAGGAGGTGCGTCGCGGTGTTGCCGACCCGGCCGGCGAAGCTCTCGCCGACCTGCGGCTCGAAGCGAGCGTCGTCGACGACGTCGGCGACGACCTCGCGGACCTCGGCCTCGGCGTCGTCGCCGACCGGCCGGTAGTTGACCAGCAGGTCGCCGCCGCTTCTGGCGGCGGCGCGGGCGGTATCCCGCGTCAGGGCGGCGTACAGATCCGCGGCCTCCGCCGGCGACAGCGGCGTCGTCTCGACGAGGTCCTCGAGCACGAGCCCCGGCCGCGGCGGGTCACAGAACACGGCGACGGTGGTCATACCGTCCGGAGGCGCGGGGACGTCTTGAGCTTTTTACCCCGTCGGTCCCGACGGGCAGGTATGGAGCCGACGAGACCCCTGTCGGTCGGCGTGACGGTCCTGATCGTCGCCCTCGCGGTCGGCGGCGTCGTCGAACTGGCCCGGACGACCTTCGGCGGCGAGTACGTCACCGCCGCGGCGGCCGTCGTGGGCTTTCTCGCCGCGGCGCTGGTCGTCGCCGTCGCCGCCGGCGCCAGGAGCCGCGAGTGGCTCGACAATCCGGATTCGTACTGGTAGTCGGCCGGATGCTGTGATGCGCCGGGCGAGTCGAAAAGAGCGGCTGCGCTGCCGTCGCGCTACAGTTCGTCGGCGATCTCGTCGGCGTCGATGTCGGCGTCCTCCAGGGCCTCCTCGATGTCGACGTCGCCGCCGGCGCCGCCGCCCATGCCGCCCATCATGCCGGGCATGCCCATGCCGGAGCCGTCGAGCACCTCCTGGATGAGGATGCGGTCCAGGTCCGTGAGGTCGATGATCTGTCCCGCGATCTGCTGTTTCTGCATCATCCACTGCTGGTTCATCGCCAGCTGGGGGTCGGACTCGACGTAGAGGGTCCGCTTCTCGACGGTTTCGGTGACCGTCTCGGGTTCGGCGTCCTCCTCGTCCTCGTCGGGCTCCTCGACGCGGGTCTCCTCGACCTCGTCGGTGTCGATCCACATCTCCAGGTCGAGCTCGAGGAACATGTCGAGCAGCCCCTCGGCCCGTTCGAGGTCGTCGTCGACGACCTCGAGGACCTCGTAGTCGTACTCGATGTCCTCGCCGGCCAGCGGGTGGTTGAAGTCCACGCGGGCGCGGCCGCCGATGATGGTCTCGAGGACGCCCTGCCGGCCGTCGACCTGGACGCGGGCGCCGGGGTAGCGGTCGTCCTCGTCGATCTTGTCGGCGGCGACGGTCTCGACTTCCTCCTCGTCGTACTCGCCGAAGGCCTCGGCGGCCTCGACGACGACGGTCCCCTCGTCGCCGACCTCGCCGCCACGGATGTCGTCCTCGACGGCGGGGAAGAGGTGGCCCTCGCCCAGGACGATGGTGCGCGGCTCGAAGTCGCCCTGGTCGTCGACGCCCTCCGCCTCGGCGATTTCGGGGTCGGTCGTGTCGACCAGCTGCTCGCCCTCGACGGTGCGGGCGGTGTAGTCCAGTCGGACGAAGTCGCCGTCCTGGAGGCCCTCGTCGGCCTCGCCGGCGTCCTGCTCCTCGGCCCCGGCGTCGACGTCTTCCTCGGCCGGCTCCGTCTCCTCGACCTCATCGGATTCGTCACTCATGGTCGAACGGACAGTCGTCGCACCCTTAATCATCACGTTTCCCGGTCGCCCGGGAGGTCGGCCGTCTCGCCGGCCGAACGGCACGGACACGGGCGCGCCGTCCCGGCCGCCGGCCGGACGCCTTTTCACCGACGGGACCGACCCACGCCGCATGTACGAGGTCGAACTGAAGATTCGGGCCGACCACGACCCGGTCCGCGACCGGCTGGCGGCGATGGACGCCGACCCGCGGGGGACCGTCGAGCAGGAGGACGTCTACTACCAGCACCCGACCCGGGACTTCGGCGAGACCGACGAGGCGCTGCGGCTCCGCCGGGAGACCGACGACGACGGGACGACGACGGCGGTGACGTACAAGGGGCCGCTCGTCGAGGCGGCCTCCAAGACGCGCCGGGAGTACGAGACCGGCGTCGACGACGGCGAGGCGATGGCGCGGGCGCTGGAGGCGCTCGGCTTCGAGCGGTTCGAGACGGTCCGGAAGCGCCGCGAGCGGTTCGACCGCGGCGACTACACGGTCACGCTGGACGCCGTCGAGGGCGTCGGCGACTACGTCGAGGTCGAAACCGAGGCCGAGGCCGTCGAGTCGGCCCGCGAGGGCGCCGTCGAACTGCTGACCGAGCTGGGGCTCGACCCCAACGACCAGGTCCGGACCTCCTATCTCGGCCTCCTGCTCGGGGGTGGTGATACACGGGAGTAATCAAACCGGGCGTTCTGGTTTTCGTAAGTTATAGAACCGCCCGAGGGGTACTGGTGGGCAATGAGCGACCGAAACATCCGGGTGGAGCCGGCGGCGGGTCGGGCCGTCGAGGACCAGGAGGTAGAGATCGTCGAGCGGAAGGGGCTGGGGCATCCGGACTCCATCTGCGACGGCGTCGCCGAACACGTCTCGGAGGCGCTGGCCCGGGAGTACCTCGATCGGGTCGGGACGGTCCTGCACTACAACACCGACGAGACGCAGCTGGTCGCCGGGCGGGCGGCCCCGGCGTTCGGCGGCGGCGAGGTCATCGAGCCGATCTACCTGCTCATCACCGGCCGGGCGACGAAGGAGTACCGCGGCACGAAGATCCCGGCCGAGACCATCGCGCTGCGGGCCGCCCGCGACTACTTCGAGGAGCAGTTCCCGCTCGTGGAGTTCGGCACCGACGTCGTCGTCGACGTCAGGCTTGGCGAGGGCTCGGGCGACCTCCAGGACGTCTTCGGCGACGACGGGGTTCCGATGGCCAACGACACCTCCTTTGGCGTCGGCCACGCGCCGCTGACCGAGACCGAGCGGGTCGTCCTCGAGACCGAGCGCCGGCTGAACGGGGGGTACGCCGACGACAACCCCGCCGTCGGCCGGGACATCAAGGTGATGGGCAAACGCGAGGGCGACCGCATCGACGTCACCGTCGCCGCCGCCGTCGTCGACCGCCACGTCGCCGACATCGAGGCCTACGAGGACGTCGTCGCCGGGATCCGGGCGTTCGTCGCCGACCTGGCGGCCGACCTGACCGACCGCGAGGTCCGCGTCCACGTCAACACCGCCGACGACTACGACGCTGGCTCGATCTACCTGACGACGACCGGCACCAGCGCCGAACAGGGCGACGACGGCTCCGTCGGCCGCGGCAACCGGTCGAACGGCCTCATCACGCCCAACCGCTCGATGTCGATGGAGGCCACCTCCGGGAAGAACCCCGTCAACCACATCGGCAAAATCTACAACCTGCTGTCGACGGAGGTGGCGGAGGCGGTCGTCGAGGAGGTCGAGGGAATCCGCGAGATCCGGATCCGGCTGCTCAGCCAGATCGGCCAGCCCATCGACCGGCCGCACGTCGCCGACGCCAGCCTCGTCACGGAGCCGGGCGTCGACGTGGCCGACATCGAGGGCGACGTCGCCGCCATCGTCGACCGGGAGCTGGCCGACGTGACCTCCATCACGGAGCGCGTCATCGACGGCGAACTGTCGACGTTTTAGGCCGCCGACCCGTTCCACTTCTCGAGGACGTAGCTGTCGCCGTTGTCGGCCGTCCA
>JAHENN010000021.1 GCA_018609665.1 Haloarculaceae archaeon
CTCCTCGGGCTGCTCGCCGAGCTGGTCGCCGGAGAGCTGCGGCGGCGGCGCCACGAGGACGAGCTCGAGACGGTTCGGGACGACCGACGGCGGATGCTGTCTCGCATCGGCGACGGCTTCCTGTCGGTCACCGACGACTGGGCGGTCGACTCGGCCAACGGGCGGGCCGGGGAGCTCCTTGACCGCGACCGCGAGGCGGTCGTCGGCGAGCCGCTGTGGGACGTCCTCCCGGCGGAGGGGCGGTTCGGCGAGCCGCTCCGCCGGGCCGCCCGCACCGGCGAGCCGGTCGACGTCGAGGCGCGCCACGGGCCGCTGGAGCGGTGGTTCGAGCTCCGGGCCTACCCCGACGACGACGGGCTGTCGGTGTTCCTCCGGGACGCCAGCGACCGGAAGCGCCGCGAGCGGGAGCTCCGGCGGAGCCGCGAGCGCTACCGGACGCTGGCGGAGAACGTCCCCGACGGGGCGGTCGTCCTCGTCGACGACGACCGGCGGTTCCAGGTGGTCCGCGGCGGCGGCCTCGCCGGCACCGGCGTCGACCCCGACGAACTCGAGGGCCGGAAAGTGTCGGCGGCGCTCGAGGAGCTGGACGACGTGGCCGTCGAGCTGGTCGACCGGACGCTCGACGGCGAGTCCGTCCGGACGGAGCTGTCGCTGGCCGGCGACGACTACCAGCTGCGGACCGCCCCCGTCGCCGACGACGACGGCGACGTCTTCGCCGCGACGGCAGTGATAACCGACGTGACCGACATCCGGGAGCGCGAGCGGGCGGTCCGGGAGCTGTACGAGACCATCGCCGACCCCGAGCTGTCGTTCGACGAGACGGTGAAGGCGCTGCTGTCGCTGGGCTGCGAGTTCCTCGACACCGACTTCGGGACGCTGTCGGCCATCGAGGGCGAGGAGTACCGGCTGGAGGCGGTCCACGCGCCGGCGGGTACCCTCGAGGCCGGCGACACGATGCCGCTGTCGGAGACCAACTGCCAGCGGGCGGCGGCGACCGAGGAGACGGTCGTGCTGTCGGACATCGAGTCGGAGGCGCCGGAGCTGGCCGACCGGGCCGGCAACGCCGAACTCGGGCTGCGCTGCTACCTCGGGGCGCCCGTCTTCGCCGGCGACGACCTCCACGGAACCTTCTGCTTCTACGACGACGAGCCGCGGGCGGAGTCGTTCTCCGAGTGGGAGCGGACGCTGGTGGACCTGATGAGCCAGTGGGTGAGCTACGAGCTGGAGCGGGGCGACCGCAAGCGGGAGCTGGAGCGGTACGAGTCGGTGCTGGAGAGCATCCAGGACCCCATCTACGCGGTCGACGAGTCGCTGCGGTTCCGGCTCGTGACCGACCGGCTGGCCGGCCGACTGGGATACGAGCGGGCGGCGCTTGCCGGCCGCCGGGTCGACGACGTGCTCGCGGAGACGACCGCCGAGGACTTCGCCTCGGTCGCCGCCGACCTCCGGGAGGTCGGCGGCTCGGCGGTCTTCGAGGGCGACTGCCGCACCGCCGACGGCGGCCGCTACCCCGCGGAGATCGAGGTCTCGGCGCCCGACGACGCGGCGGGCTTCGTCGGGTCGATGCGGGACGTCACCGCCCGCAAGGAACGGGAGCGGGACCTGGAGTTCTTCTACGAGCTGGTTGCCGCGGCCGGCGTCGGCGTCGTCGCCGTCGACGAGCGAGGCCGGCTGGAGTACCTCAACGATGCCTGCGCGGAGCTGTTCGGCGGCCCCCGCGAGGACGCCGAGGCGATCGACGACCTGCTCGCCGACGGCGCCTTCGAGGACTACGGCCCGGTGTGGGAGACGGCCGGCTTCGAGGGGTACGAGTCGGTGTGGGAGCGGGTCGGCTTCGACGAGACGACCGTCGTCGAGGCCGTCGTCGGCGGGGACGAGGTGCCGGTCGAACTGCGGCTCACGAAGCAGCGCATCGACGGGGTGCCCTACCTGTTCGGGACGGTCGTCGACGTCACCGAGCGCCGGGCGACCGCCGAGATACGGCGGACGCTCGGCGAGACCGCCGGCCGGATGCTCGACGCCGACGACCGGGCGACGACCTGCCGGACGGCGCTGTCGGCCGCCCGCGACATCACCGGCTACCCCGAGGGGGTCGTCTACCGCTTCGACGACGACCGCGGGGTGCTGGTGCCGGAGACGGCGACCGAGGAGCTCCGGGCGGCTGCCGGCGGGGGGCTGCCGACGCTGTCCGGCGGCGACAGCCTCGCCTGGCAGACGTTCGTCGACGGCCGGCGGCGCTTCGTCGACGACGTCGCCGACGACGAGCGGACCTACGTCGACGACCTCCCGTACACCGCCGGGCTGTTCGTCCCGCTGGGCGAACACGGCGTGCTGACGCTCGTGGCGCCCGACGAGCGGACGCCCTCGGAGCGCGCCCGGGAGGCGCTGGACATCCTCGCGGCCAACGCCGAGGGCGCCCTCGACCGGGCGGCCCGCGAGCGCGCCCTCGAGGCCCGCGAGCGGGAACTCGAGGAGCGGACCGAGCGGCTCGAGCGGCTCGACCGCGTCAACGGCGTCGTCCGGTCCATCGCGGCCGTCGTCGTCCAGGAGTCCGACCGCGAGGGCATCAAGCAGGCCGTCCCGGAGCGGCTGGTCGGCGTCGACCCGTTCGCCTACGCCTGGGTCGGCGCCGACGGCCCGGCCGGCCCGGCGGCGGAGGCGTGGGCCGGCGAGCCGTCGGCCTTCGACGACCCGGCCGACGTCGACGGCGACCACCCGGCGCTGGAGGCGGCCGCGACGGGCGAGGTGGTCGTCGCCGAAAACCTCGTGGGCGCCGACGACGACCGCCCGGTCTGGCAGGCGGCCGCCCTCGAGCGGGGGTATCCGTCCTGCTGTGCGGTGCCGCTGACCTACGAGGGGACGACCCGCGGGGTGCTGACGGCCTACGCCGACCGCATCGGCGTCTTCGACGGTCCGCTGGTCGAGCTGCTGGCGGAGCTGGGCGAGGTGCTCGGCTACGCCCTGACGGCCGCCGAGCGGCGGGCAGCCCTGGAGTCCGAGCGGACCGTCGAGCTGGTCTTCGACGTTCCGGCGGGCACGGTCTTCACCCGGCTGGCCGACCGGCTCGGCTGTGCGGTCGAGCTGAAGCGGGTCCGCGCCGAGGGCGAGACGACGACGGTGACGTACCTGCTGGAGGGCGTCGCCGCCGACGCCGACGTCGAGGCGGCGCTGCCGGGCGGGACCGCCGCGACGACCTCCCGGCTCGACGCGGAGACGGCGCTGGCGGAGGTGACCGTCGGCGGCGAGTGGGTCGGCTCGCCGTTCGCCGCCGAGGGCGGCCGGGTGACGACCGCGACCGCCGACCCCGAGGGCGGCGAACTCCGCGCCCGGGTGCCGCTCGGCATCGAGGTCCGGCCGGTCGTCGAGTCGCTGCAGGCGTCGTACCCCGACGCCGAACTGGTCGCCAAGCGCGAGCGCGAGCGGCGCCGCGAGCCCCGGAGCATGCTCCGCGGCGGCGTCGAGGAGCGGCTCACCGACCGGCAGCTGGAGGCCCTGGAGACGGCGTACCTGGCGGGGTTCTTCGACCAGCCGCGGACCAGCAGCGGCGACGACGTCGCCGACCTGCTCGGCGTCAGCCAGCCGACGTTCAACCAGCAGCGCCGGACCGCCGAGCGGAAGCTCGTGGAGTTCCTCGTCGACGAGGGCTGACGGCTCTCGCCGCGCGCCGCCCGCGCCGCCGACCTATCAGTATCAGGACTGCCGAACGGCGGCTATCAGTATAGGAAACAGCCGGTGGGGGACGCGGGCCGTACCCCACGTCGATGACGGAGACCTCCGACGCTTCGCCGACGCCGGCCGCCCCCGCCGACCGCGGCGGAACGACGGCCGACGCGTCGCTGTTGGCCCGCCTCCGGGCGGCGGCCCACCCGGCGGATATCGCCGTGCTGCTGGCCGTCCCCGCCGCCCTCGCCGCCGCGGCGCTGCTGCCGACCGACGCCAGGCTCGCGCTGGCCTTCTCCTACGCCGACCCGACGCTCGTCACCGCGTTCAAGGCCAACTTCGTCCACGCCGGCACCGACCACCTGCTGTTCAATCTCGCCCTCTACGCGCTCGCGGCGCCGACGGTCTACCTGCTGTCGGTGCTGTCGGGTCACCGCGACCGGTTCTACGTCGTCTTCGTCGCCTTCCTGGTCGTCTTCCCGGCCGTGCTGTCGGTACTGAACCTGGCGGTCCCCCGCGAGGGGCTGCTGCTGGGCTTCTCCGGGGTGAACGCCGCCTTCGTCGGCTACCTCCCGGTCGCGCTGGCCGGCTACCTCCGGCGCGTCTTCGGCGTGACCGCCGACCGCGAACTCGCCGCCGGACTGTTCTTCCTCGGGCTCGCGCTCGTGGCGGTGCTGGTGGTCCGGACGCCGCTCACCTACGCCGTCGCGGCCGTCGCCGCCCTCGCGGCGGTCAGCCGGCTCCGCGCCGTCGACGCCGGCCTGCCGCGGTCGACGGACGCCCTGGGCGTCCCCGGCGAGGCCGAACTGGCCGTCGTCGCCGTGCTCCTCCTGTTCGGCGGCCTGCTCGGCGCCTTCCCGCCGGACCCCGTCGTCGACGGCGCCGTCGTCAACGTCTACGTCCACCTGCTCGGCTTCGCGCTGGGCTTCATCGCGCCGTTCGTCACCTTCGGGGTCGCGCCGGCCGTCGAGAACTCCCGGGCGGTCGCGGCGGTCCGACAGCTCACCGTGTCGGTCCTGCCCGCGCCCGGACGGTCGTCGTGAACGTCCCGCCGCGCCCGGCCGCCCGATGCCGCGGCGCCGTGCCGCGAGCGACAGCGGCAAGTTCGCGGTGCCGGTACGTCCGCCGTCGATGGACCCAGTCGAGCGGCTCGGCCGGCTGTTCGAGCGCGGCGGCGTCATCGCCGCCGACCGCTTCCGGCGGACGGTCGAGCTGGCGTGGCCCCGCGTCGTCACCGGCTTCGCCATCATGTCGAAGCAGACGGTCGACCTCGCGATGGTCGGCGTCGCCGTCGGGACCGCCGGCACCGCCGGGCTGGCCTTCGCCCTCGCCTACTGGGGGGTCGTCGCCATGCTCGGGCTGGGGCTGGCCGGCGGCACCGTCAGCCTCGTCTCCCGCACCTACGGCGCCGACCGGCCGGAGCGGGCGTCGCTGGTCGTCGGGCAGAGCGCCCTGCTCGCCGTCGCCGTCGCGGTCCCGATCATGGCCGCCTTCGTCACCCTCTCGGAGCCGCTGGTCGGGCTGCTCGGGGGCGACCCGGCGTCCGTCGAGCAGGGCGGCACCTACCTCGCGTTCGTCGCCCCCGCGGTGCTGTTCGAGCTGCTCAACCTCATCGCCAGCCGGACCTACACCGGCATCGGCGACACCTACACCGAGATGGTCAACCGGGTCGCGGGGGCGCTGCTCAACGTCGTGCTCAGCGCGGGGCTCATCTTCGGCGCCGGCCTCGGCGTCGCCGGCGCCGCCCTCGGGACGGCCGTCTCGACGGGCGTCGTGACGCTGACGCTCGGCTGGGGGATGACCGGCCGGGGCTACGGCGGCCGCCTCGGGATGGAGCCGAGCCCGGTGCCCGTCTCCGCGGGCCCCCCGTGGGTCGACCGGCGGCTGCTGCGGCAACTCCTGGAGATTTCCCTGCCGGAGATCGGCCGCCGGCTCGCACAGGGACTGGTCGTCTTCCCGCTCCTGTGGGTGGCGGCGGCCTTCGGGCCGGTCGTCGTGACGGCCGTCGAGGTCGCCCGGCGGATCCGGACGGTCGTCAACAGCCTCAACTGGGGGCTGTCGCTGGCGTCGAGTTCGCTCGTCGGCCGCCACCTCGGCGAGGGCGACGAGACGGAGGCCGGCGCCTACGGCGCCGCCATCATCCGGCTTTCGTTCGTCCTCTACGTCGCCGCCGCCGCGGCGATGGCGCTGCTGGCGGCGCCGCTGGCCCGGCTCTTCGTCGCCGCGCCGGAGGCCGCGGCCCGGACGGTGCC
>JAHENN010000022.1 GCA_018609665.1 Haloarculaceae archaeon
AAGTACTCCGGCCGCGCCGGCCGGCCGGGGACGACCCCGCCGAAGAACACGACCGCAAGCCCGAACATCAGCGTCGGCCCGAGCAGCCAGTTCTGGACGAGGCTCAGCCCGAGAATCCGCCAGTTGCTGAACACCGCGGGCAGCCGCGAGTAATCCGCCTTCGCCAGCGGCGGGTACATCATCGCGATGAGCCCGATCTCGACGAGATGGAACTCCTGGATCGGCCCCGTGACCGACGGCGCGACGAACCCGAGTCCCACGCCGACGGCCATCGCACCGAAAATCCAGACGGTGAGGTACTTGTCGAGAAAGTCCATCGACCGCGGGTCGCCGCAGCTCTCGCAGCCACAATTCGGGCCGTGCTCGTGGGCGTTACTCATCGCTCACGCTCCCCTCGAGGACGGTGACGAGCGCGACGGCCCGGTTGGTCGCCCGGTACTTCTTCCAGCGGCCGTCCTTCCGGCCGTCGACGAGGCCGGCGTCGACGAGCTCCGAGAGCGCGTGGCTCAGCCCGCTCTCGCTCACGTCGACGACCGCGTTCAGTTCACAGACGCAGAGCTCCTCCTCGGCCGCGACGAGGGCGCGAACGAGGGTGTACCGGGTCTCGTTGGCGAGCGCCGAGAGCACGTCGAGCTCGCGGGTCGCCCGTTCCGCTCCGAGCCCGGCCTCGAGCGTGCTGAGCTCGTCGAGCCGACGCTCGACGTCCTCGTTGCGACACTCCTCGAGTTCGTCGTCGAGATACCGCTGAAGCCGGTCGGTCGCTCGTGACACGGAAAACGATTGAATACCTGTTCAATTAATCGTTTCGCATGCGGACGGCCGCCGGCGCGGTCGGAGTCCCCATACGGCTCGTCAATTGTCGCAGCCGGCTCGCCGAGCGTTGGTAATCTGAGGCAGAACAAGTTGTCTGTACTCTCAAACAATCGGGACGACGACCCGGCCCTCGCGCGCTGACGCGCGACGTGCTGGCGGCTCTCGCGGCCGTCGTCCCGCGGCTGCCGGGGAGAAACGGGGCAGACCCGGTCCGGCCGGCGACTCAACCCAGCTGTTCGCCGACGACCTCGTCGGCGTGTTCGATGAACTCCGCCTCGTTGCCGGCGGGAATCGTCGCGCCGGCGGCGACGTCGTGGCCGCCGCCGTCGCCGCCCGCCGCCCGGGCGGCCTCCCGCATCACGACCGACAGGTCCAGCCCCCGGCCCACGAGCGACCCGGTGCCGCGGCCGGAGACCTTCGTCTCCGCGTCGTTCTTCCGGGCGAAGGCGACGATGGGGCGGTCGCGGGCGACGCCGTCGGCGCTCATCGACATGCCCGCGATGATGCCGACGATGGTCTCGCGGATCTCCTCGCCGGCGTCGAACCACTGGAGATACTCTTCGGTCGTGACGCCGTGTTCCTCGACCCACTCGATGCCCTCCGAGAGGTTGCGCCGGTGGGTCCGCAGCAGCTCGCGGGCGCGGTCCAGCGCCTCGCCACGGTCGCCGAGACACACCGCCAGCCCGACGTCGGCGCGCTCGTAGCGGGCCGTCGCGTTCAGCAGCGTCGAGAACTCGCTGGCGTCCCGCAGCGCCGTTCCGACGGACTCCTCCTCGAGGACGTACGTCGTCCCGACGAGGCGGTCGATCTTGAACGCCGGAACGCCGCGGGAGACGGCGTGCTTGACGAGGGCGCTGGCGACCGACCGCTTTTCATCGTCGGTGAGGTCGACCCAGCGCTTCCAGTCGCCGTCGGCCCGGCAGTCGACGTCGAGGTCGTCGAGAAAGGAGACGGCGCCGCGCTCGTCGCCCGTGATTCCCGGAATCCGGACGTCGGAGGCGTACTCGAGCAGCTTCGGCAGCGGCCGGGTCTGCTTGCCGTACACCGAGAGGTCCTTCGTCTCCGAGACGACGCCCGCCTCGACGCCCTCCGCGACGACCGCGGCGTTGGCGCCGTGCAGTTCGCCCCCGGAGGCCTGCATGTCGCCGACGGCGCCGACGACGGCCAGCGCCGCGAGGTCGCGGTTCGCCAGCCGCGCCTCCGGCCCGCGCGCCGCCAGCGCCCGCGCGAGGAGGTACGCCGCGCCGGCGCCGGACAGCTCCGAGGCGCCGTCGATGCCCTCCAGCAGCGGGTTGAGGTGGCACTCGGCGTCGGCGTCGGCCGGCTGGTGGTGGTCGGCGATCACCGGCCGGAACTCGCCTGCCGCCTCCGCGATGACGTCGAGCTGGCCGCTGCCGAAGTCCGTGAAGAGAACGGTATCGTACTCGCTGGCGGCGATTCCTTGTACGGCGTCGGCGTCGAGCTGCTTCTCGAAGACCGTCTCGAAGGGGATTCCGGCACGCCGGAGCGCCGTCGCGGCGACGGCGGCGCTCGTCAGCCCGTCGGCGTCGATGTGCGACGCCAGCAGCACCTCCTCGGCGTCCAAGAGGGCGTCCGCACACGCCCTCGCCCGCGCTTCGAGTTCCGGGACCGGAGCGTCCATCGTGCGTTCGTTGCGCGGCTTCGGATATAAACCGTGGGCCAGCAGTGCGGTCGTTGCCCGCGGTGGCCTCAGATCCGCTCGACGACGGCCGCGGCGAGCGCCTCGAAGTCGGCCGTGTCGGGGACGACGTCGACGGTGATGCCACGCGCCTCGGCGGTCTCACGGGTCGGCTCGCCGATGGCGCCGACGACGGCGTCGTCCAGCCCCGCGACGGCGGCCCCGCGGACGCCTCGGTCGGCGGCCGCCTTGAGGAGGTGTTCGACGGTCAGCGACGACGTGAAACAGGCGCCGTCGAGCCGTCCCTCGGCGGCCGCCGCGGCCGCCTCGCCGGCGCCCTCGGGCCGGACGAGCCGGTAGAGCACCGTCTCGTGGACGTAGGCGCCGGCGTCGGCCAGCCCGTCGGTCAGGACGGCCGAGCCGTGGTCCGAGCGGGCGACCTCGACCCGCCGGCCGGCGACCTCGTCGGCGAGTTCCGCGACGAGCCCGGCCGAGGAGAACTCCTCGGGCACCCGGTCGACGCGGTAGCCGCGTTCCTCCAACGCGCCGGCGGTCGCCGACCCGATGGCGACCACCTCGCCGGCCGGCTCCCAGCCCGCCTCGCCGGCCAGCTCGACGCCCGTCCTGCTCGTGAGCACCGTGTAGGCGGCGTCTTCGCGGGGTACCGCGCCGGTCGGCTCGACGGCGAGCATCGGGTCCGACAGCGGCTCCGCGCCCAGGCTCTCGACGATTTCGGCCGCCTCGGCGGCCCGCTCGTCGTCCGGCCGGAAGAACGCCACCGTCTCAGCCATCGTCGCCGCGGCCTCCGGTTCTCGCGACAGGTGCAGTTTCGTATCGCGACATACGGTTTACTCGCTCTCCTCCTGCCCTCCGGGGCCGTTCCGCAGGAACGCCGCCACGCGCCCTCTCGTGGCCGCAACGTCGCCGATGACGGTTATCGCCGGCGGCTCGACCCCCTCGCGGTCGCGGACCTCGACGGCGTCGCCGAGCGTACCGGTCGCCACTCGCTGGCCGGGCCAGGTCGCCCGCTCGACGAGCGCGACGGGCGTGGCGGGGTCCATTCCGGCCTCCAGCAGTTCGCCGGTGTAGGCCGGCAGCTTCCCGACGCCCATCAGCACCACGAGCGTCCCGCCGCCCTCGGCGAGGGCGTGCCAGTCGACCGCCGACTCCTCCTTCGTCGGGTCCTCGTGGCCGGTCACGAACGTCACCGAGGAGGTGTGGTCGCGGTGCGTGACCGGCACGCCGGCGACCCCGGGGCCGGCGACGGCGCTCGTGACGCCCGGCACGTACTCGAAGGGGACGTCGTTGGCCGCGAGGTGTTCGGCCTCCTCGCCGCCCCGGCCGAAGACGAACGGGTCGCCGCCCTTCAGCCGGACGACCGTCTTGCCGTCCTCCGCGAGCTCGACCAGCCGGTGGTTGGTGTACTCCTGTGGGGTCCACTCGCCGCCGGCCCGCTTGCCGACGTCCTCGCGCTTCGCCTCGGGGATCGACGCCAGTATCTCCGGCCCGGGCAGCTTGTCGTGCAGCACGACGTCGGCCTCGTCGATGAGCCGGCGGGCCTTCACCGTCAGCAGCTCGGGGTCGCCGGGGCCGCTGCCGACGAGGTAGACCATCCCGGTCATCCGTCCGTCTCCCTGCGGGCCCGCTCGATGAGGTCGGCGGCGCCGCGGTCGGCCAGTTCCGCCGCGAGGTCGGCGGCGGCCTCGGGGTGGCGCTCGACCGGCAGGTCGCGGGTCGCCTCGACCTCCTCGGTGCCGTCCTGCGAGAGCACGCGCACCCGCGTGTGGACGTACTCGCCCTGTAGAACCGCGTAGATGCCGACCGGCGCGACGCAGCCGCCGCCGAGCGTCCCCAGCACGGTCCGCTCGACGGTCGTCTCGACCCGCGTCCGCGGGTGGTCCAGCTCGTGGTGGAGGTCGTCGACGACGCCGCCCTCGCGGGCCGTCACCGCGACGGCACCCTGTCCCGGCGCCGGGACGAACGACGGGGCGAGCCGCTCGAACGCGAGCCGCTCCAGCAGGCCCATCCGTTCGAGGCCGGCCTCCGCGAGGACGATGGCGTCGAAGGCGACGTCGACGTCCCGCTCCAGCGCCCGCCGCTCCAGCTCCGAGAGGCCGTCGAACCACTCCTCGGCCGTCCGGTCGTAGCTCGCGTCGCCGTTCTCTTCGGCCTCCAGCCGCCGCCGGTGTTCGGCCTGCAGGGTCGGCGCCAGCAGCTTCTCGACGCGCGTGTCGACGTTGCCCCGCAGCGGCTCGACCGCGAGATCCGGCCGGGTCGAAAGCAGCTGGGCCTTCCGCCGCAGGCTCGAGGTGCCGACCGTCGCGCCCTCGGGAAGTTCCGCCAGCGTCGCGCCGTCCGGCGTCAGGAGGACGTCGCCGGCCGGCGCCCGCTCGGGAACGCCCGCGACGACCAGCTCCCCGGGGAACTCCGTCGGCATGTCTTTCATCGAGTGGACGGCGGCGTCGACCTCGCCGTCGATGACCTTCTCGTCGAGGCTGCGGACGAACGCGCCCGTCCTTCCGAGCCGGTGGATGAGCTCGTCGCGGACGCTGTCGCCGGTCGTCTCCACCTCCACGAGCTCGACCTCCCGGCGTCGGCCCTCCAGCGCCCGGCCGACGCGCTGGGTCTGCCGCAGCGCCAGCTCCGACCCCCGCGTCGCCAGCCGAATCGTCTCCGTCATACCCGACGGTGGGCGACGGCGGTTGAAACCCCCTTCGTCTCCGCCGGCACCCGTGCGTTACACCCGATGTCGCTATACGAAATCCGTCGACGCGTCACGACGGCGACGCGACTACGGGACGGGGTCTCCGGAGAACGGCGCGACGATCAGGCGCGGGCCTCGGCCCGCTCGCGGATGAGGTCGCCGAGTTCCTCGGCGTCGTCGATGTTCTCCATCTCCTCGCGCTCGATGAGGGCGGTACCCTCGACAGAATCCTGGCGGGCGCGCTCGACGACGTACACCGACCGCGTGCGGGTGACGTGGCCGACCGACGACATGATGCGGGCGCGCTTCTCGGCGGTGCGGTTGAACTCCGAGTGGCCGGTGAGTACCTTCTGGTCGCCCTCCTCGTCCTCGCTGACGGCCTTGAACGGCGCGCGAACGGTCGGGTGGACGTCGAAGCCTACCCGCGTCAGCACCGTGATCAGGTGGGCGTCGTCGGGGTCGGCCTCGGCCTCTTCGGGGTCGTCGACGTCGTCGCGGACCTCCTCGGCGCCGTCGAGGACGCTGACCGGGCTGGCCAGCGGCCGGTCGAAGATCTCCTCCAGCTCGGCGGCGACGTCGACGCTGGCGCTCATGCCGTCCTCGTACTTCGAGACGGTGCGGCGGGAGACGCCCAGCTCGCTGGCGAGCCGGCCGAGCGACCACTCCCGGTCGGAGCGGACGTCCGACAGCAGCTCGCCGTCGATGTTGACGTACAGCCCCCCCGGGGCCGCGTAGATG
>JAHENN010000023.1 GCA_018609665.1 Haloarculaceae archaeon
AGCCGGTTGGCGCCGTGGACGCCGGTGCGGGCGCACTCGCCGACGGCGTAGAGCCGGTCCAGCGACGTCCGCCCCTCGGTGTCGACGTCGATTCCGCCGCAGAGGAAGTGCTCGGCGGGCGCGACCGGAATTCCGTCGGCCGGGTCGACGCCCCGCCGCTCGCACTCGGCGTGGAGGTCGGGGAACTCCCCGGCGAAATCGAGCGGCGAGACGTCCAGCCGGACCTCGCCCGTCCGCTCGCGCTCCCGCTTCACCGCGCGGGCGACGACGTCCCGCGGCGCGAGCTCGGCGTCGTCGTGGTAGCCCGGCATGAACCGCTCGCCGTCGCCGTTCCGCAGCAGGGCGCCCTCGCCGCGGACGGCCTCGCTCAGCAGGAACGTGCCCTGACCGCCCTCGCCGTGCTCCGCGGCTTCGCCGCTTCGCTCCGAGCCGCGTGACGGCTCGCCGCCTGCGAACGCCGTCGGGTGGAACTGGACGTACTCCATGTCGGCGACGTCGGCGCCGGCGAGTGCGGCCATGGCGATGCCGTCGCCGGTGGCCGTCGACGGGTTCGTCGAGCGCCGGTAGCAGGCGCCGATTCCGCCCGTCGCCAGCACCGTCGCGCCGGCGAAGCAGGGCGCCCACTCGCCGTCCCGCTCCAGCAGGGCGCCGTGGACGCGACCCTCGTGGGTGACCAACTCGAGGGCGGCGGTGTCCTCGAGCATCTCGACGCGGTCGTGGTCGGCGAGGTGGTTCAGGAACGGCGCCAGCAGGTGCCGGCCGGTCGAGGCGTCGACGTGGAGGATGCGCGCCTCGCTGTGGGCGGCCTCGCGGCCGTAGTCGAACGCCTCTTGTCCGTCGAAGTCGACCCCCAGCGTCTCGACGAAGACGTCCCGGACGGCCCCGTCGGCCGCCGAGACCAGCACGTCGACCGCCTCGGGGTCGGCGGCGCCGGCGCTCGCCTCGAGGATGTCCCGCTTGAACGCCTCGGGGTCGCCGCGGGCGACGGCGACGCCGCCCTGCGCCCAGTACGACGTCGAGTCCTCGGGTCGGGTGGCCTTCGTCGCCAGCGTCACCTCCGCGCCCTGCCGGGCGGCCGCCAGTGCGGCCGCACAGCCCGCGATGCCGCTGCCGACGACCAGCAGGTCGGTGTCGCGTTCCTCCATGCTACACCTCCAGCATCCGCTCGAGGGCCAGCCCGGCGAGCTCCTTCTCGCGGGGGTCGACCTCGATGACGTTGCGCTCGTTCCCGTCGGCCAGCCCCTCCAGCACCCACGTCAGGTAGTTGGGGTCGACCTGCCGCATCGCGTTGCAGTCCATGCAGGCGTCGCCACAGAGCGGCAGCACCTCCACCTCGGGGTGCCACCGCTGGAGGTGGTTGGTCAGGTGGATCTCGGTGCCGATGGCCCACGTCTCGCCGGGGTCGGCGTTCTCGACCGTCTCGCAGATGGTCGACGTCGAGCCGGCCACGTCGGCGGCCTCGACGACCTCCCGGCGGCACTCGGGGTGGACGATGACGTTGCCGTCCGGATGGTCGGCGCGGAACGCCTCGACGTGACGCTCGGTGAACCGCTCGTGGACCTGGCAGTAGCCGTCCCACAGGACGATGTCGGCGTCGGCGACCTCGTCGGCGTCGGCGGCCGCGGGGTCCCAGGGGTCCCACTCGGCGGTGGCGTCGGCCATCCCCAGCCGGTGGGCCGTGTTGTCGCCGAGGTGCTTGTCCGGCAGGAACAGCACCTTGTCGCCGCGCTCGAAGGCGTACTCGAAGGCCTTGTGGGCGTTCGAGGAGGTACAGACCAGCCCGCCCTGCTCGGCGCAGAACGCCTTCAGGTCGGCGTAGCTGTTCATGTACGTGATGGGGATGATGTCGGCCTCGGGGGCCGCCTCGTTCAGCTCGGTCCAGGCGGCGTCGACCTGCAGCGCCTCGGCCATCCCCGCCATCGGACAGGACGCCTCCATCGACGGCAGCACCACCGTCTGGTCGTCGTCGGTGATGATGTCCGCCGACTCGGCCATGAACGTCACGCCGCAGAAGACGACGTAGTCGGCGTCGGCCTCGGCGGCCCGCTTGCTCAGCTGGTAGGAGTCGCCGATGAAGTCCGCGTGCTCGACGATCTCCCGGCGCTGGTAGTTGTGCCCCAGGATGATCACGTCGTCGCCCAGCGCCGCGCGGGCGGCCTCGATGCGCTCTCGGCGTTCGTCCTCCGCGAGGTCGCGGTAGGCCGGCGGCAGCTGCTCGAGGTTGTCGTACTTGAACAGGCTCAGGTCGGTCTCGAGGTCGACCGTTTCCATCTCTGGCATGAATGATGCCTCGGTACCGGTCTCTACGACCCGGGCTATTGATAAGATTTCTTCTTCAATACCGGTATCGTCGGAGAGATGATGCCGCAATCGACCGACGTTCGGACGGTATTCCTACTGACGGCGGCTTCGGTGACCGATGGTCACCGTCAGTCGTACGTCTCCCGCTCGGCGACCTGGACCTCGGTGCCGTCGTTGCGGACGACGACGCGGCCGGTGCCGTCGTCGACCCGGTGTTCGAGGGTGAGCCCGTCGACGACGACGGTCTCGTTGGCCGCCGGCACCGGCGCCGACCCGACTACCGAGCCGTTCGCCAGCACCCGGAGTTCGAAGCCGTCCGCCGTCGGCGCGAGTTCGACCGCCCGGCCGTCGACGCGGACGTCGGCCCGCGAGGGCGGCGAGCGGTACGACCGCGTCCGCTCGCCGTCGTGGTGCAGGTCGACCGCGTAGACGCTGTCGTTGCCGACGACCTCCCAGCCGGTCCGGTTGGCCTCCAGCGTCTCCCGCCAGGTCAGCCCGCCGACGACGACCGTCTCGTTGCCCGAGAAGGCCAGCGTCGCCTTCCGGACCGCCGGGGTCCACAACTGGCGGTCCGGGCTGGTGAGGATGACCCCCGAGACGTTGACCGGGTCGGTCCCGTTGCCGATTTCGACCAGCCGGTCCTGGCCGACCGTGACGTTCTCGCCGTAGGCGACCCGGTAGTCGCGGACCTCGACGGCCTCGGAACCGGGGACGCCGCCCGCGTCGACGACGACGAGCCCGACCGGAATGGCCGGCGCCGCGACGAGCACGGCGGCGACGGCGACGGTCGCCGCGGCCGTCCGGCGGCGGGTGACCGGCGAGGCGGCGACCGAATCCGGCAGCAGCGGCGGCAGCGCCGGCACCGACAGCAGCACGGTGGCGGTGACGAGGCC
>JAHENN010000024.1 GCA_018609665.1 Haloarculaceae archaeon
CTGTGTTCGTCTGCCACAGAGGGAGGCCGCCGAACGGCCGAAAGTAGATTTATATGTTCGGTACGTACGTGACAAAATCTCAACGTCGAGGTCGGTAGGGGACGCGTCGAGCCGACCGCACCGTCGCGGGTGCGTGTCGGACGCGCCGACCCGACGCGGACGACCGTGCCGGCGGCGTCGGGTGGTCCGAGGTCGAGAGGTGGTCGCGGCCGTCCGGCAGGAGACGGCCCCCGTGTAGTATCCGCTCTCTCGACCGGTAACCACCAAGTTATATTACGTCGTGGTATCAGGACTCGGACATGGACGAGATCACGCTCGGACTCGAGTGGTTCCTCAACCCGGACCACGTTCCGTTCGTCGTCGCCGACGAGCGGGGGTACTACGAGGAGGCGGGCCTCGACGTCGAGCTGTGGGAGCCGCCGGAGCACTACGACACCCTCGAGATGCTGGCGGACGGCGAACTCGACTACGCGGTCACCGAGCCGATCCACCTGGTGCCGGAGCGCTCGACGGGCGTCCCGGTGACAGGCATCGCCCGGTTCCTCCACACGCGGGGCGGCATCCAGTATCCGACCGACCGGGGCTGGGAGTCGCCGGCCGACCTCGAGCCGGGCGTCCGGCTCAACTACCCGGGCGCGCCCGGCCCGGGCGGGCGGCGGATGGTCGCGTACATGATGCGGGAGGCCGGCGGCGACCTGACGGCCGACGACATCGAGCCCGTCGACCGGGGGTTCTACCACACCGACGCCCTCGTCGAGGGCGACGCCGACGTCGCCTTCCTCGCGTTCTACAACTTCGAGATCGTCGAGAGCCGCCACCGGGGGTTCGACGCCGACCTCTGGGAGCTGGCCGACTACGGCGTTCCCGACTTCAACCGGCTCGTCCTCACGGCGGCCGACGAGACGGTCGAGGACCGCCCAGACGAGGTGCAGCGGTTCGTCGACGCCACCCGGCGGGGCGTCGTCGACGCCGTCGAGGACGGCGAGGCCGCCGTCGAGCTGTTCTTCGACCGACACCCCGGGCTCCGCGAGGAGGACCCCGAACTGATGGACGCGATCGCGGCGGCCACGCGGGAGTTCTTCACGCCCGACCTCTCGCAGGACGTCGAGATGTACCGCGAACTCGCGGCGTTCTGCGAGGAGCTGGAGCTCTCCGAGGGGCCGGTCGACGCCGAGGCGGTCGTCGACGACCGGTTCGCCTGACCGCGGGCAGGTTAAGTCCGTCCCGGGCGGAGTGACGGCCGTGTCACGACGGACGCCGACGACGGGCGCCGCCGGGAGGGGAGCGTGACCGCCCTCGGCCGGTCGCTGGTGCTCCGGTTCGACGGGAGCGTCCGCTACGGGCCGGACAACGCGGACCCGCGGGCGGCGACCATCGGCTACGTCGTCGAGGAGACGGAGCCGGTCGTCGAGGGCTGCCGGGAGCTGTCGGCGTTCGTCTCGAGCACCCACGTCGAGTTCCGGGCGCTCGTCGCCGGCGCGCGGGCGGTGGCGGCGCTGGCCGAACGGGAGCGGGTCAGCGACGTCCACGTCCGCGGCGACTCGGCCGCCGTCGTCGAGACCGTCGACCCCGCCTCGGCGACGGCCGTCGGCGGCGACATCTGCCGGCGCCGCACGGAGCGCGTCCGGGAGCTGCTCGAGCCGGTGCCGACGGTCACCTACCGTCGGGTCCGCCGGAGCGAGAACGACCGGGCCCACGAACTCGCGGTCCGGGCCTACGACCGCCCGGACGGCGCCTGAGCGGCGGCGCTACTCCCGGGAGACCGTCGTCGAGTCGCCGTCCCGGACGGCGACGACCTCGCCGTCGAAGGCCGCCGCGGCCTCCGACTCGAGTCGGTCCTCCTCGTCCTCGTGCCGCGGGGAGATGTGCGTGAGCCAGAGCCGCCGGCTGCCCGCCTCCGCGGCGACCCGTCCCGCCTCCGCGGCGGTCGAGTGGCCGGTCGAGCGGGCCCGCTCCGCCTCCGCCTCGGCGAACATCGCGCTGTATATCAGCAGCGAGGCGTCCGACGCGGCCTCGACGACCGCCGGAATGGGTCTGGTATCGCCGGTGTAGACGACCGTCCGTCCGGCGACCGGCTCCGAGAGGACGTCGTCGGGCTCGACGGTCGTCCCGTCGTCCGCCTCCACGGCCTGACCCTCCTGTAGCCGCCCGTACTTCGGGCCGGGGTCGACGCCGAGCGCCCGTGCCTCCTCGACGAGGAACTCCCGTCTGTCGGCCTCCTCCACGACGAGCCCGTGGGAGTGGTCGGTGTACGGCGTGGCGAACGGCCGGATGCCGTACTCCTCGGTCTCGATTACCGGCCCGTCGTCGGTGTAGCCGTGGACCTCGACGGGGTAGCTGGGCCGGCCGTATGCGCCCTCGATGGTGTCGACCGCCCGCCCCGTCCGGCCGTCCGGGACGTGGACGTCGAGCGGGCGCTCCCGGTCGTTCATCTCCAGCGCCTGCACGAGCCCGGGCAGGCCGAGCGTGTGGTCGGCGTGGAAGTGGCTGACGACGACGGCGTCGACGTCCGGCGAGGCGTCGTACCGCATCAGCCGCTGTCCCGACCCCTCGCCGCAGTCGAACAGCACCTCGTCGCCGAACAGGTTCAGATGGACGCAGCTGGTCCCGTACCGCGCGGTCGGGACGCCGCCGCTCGTTCCGACAGCAGTGACGCGCACGTGTCGACGTGCGACCGAACGCGGTTAAAACGCCCCCACCGCACGGGCGCCCGGGTCGGACGACGGGACGGGGTCGGCGCTCGACACGGACCGCAGGCCCCGACGCGGCGCGGTCACTCCCGCCGGTGGACGACCGCCCCCAGGTCGTGGAGCGTCCGTTTGGTCGCATGCACCCGCTCTCCACGGCGGTCGACGGCCCGCGTCTCCCGGAGCGTCGCCGTGCTCACGTCCGCCGCCCGGAGGTCGGCGTCGGAGAGGTCGGCGCCGGTGAGGTCGGCCTTCCGGAGCGTGGCGTCGGTCAGGTCCGCGCCCGCGAGGTCGGCGTCGGTCAGGTCCGCGCCCGTGAGGTCGGCGCCGGCCAGCGAGACGCCGCCGAGGTCGGCGCCGACCAGGACGACGTCCCCGAGGTCGGCCCCGGCGGCGTAGGCGTCCCGGAGGTCGGCCGCCCTGAGGTCGGCGGCCCCGAGGTCGGCCGCCCGGAGGTTCGTCCCGGCGAGGTCGGCGTCTCCGAGCCGCGCGTTCCGGAGGTCCGTCTCGTAGGCGACGGCGTCGGAGAGGTCGGCGCCGGCGAGGGTCGCCTCCGGCAGGTCGGCGTCCGGCATCTGTGCCCCGGCGAGGTCGGCGCCGGCGAGGCTCGCGCCGGTGAGGTCGGCGCCCGTCAGGGTGGCGTCCTCCAGCACCGCCTCGCGGAGGTCGGCGTTGCGGGCGCCCGCGCTCCGGAGGTCGGCCCCGGCGAGGTCCGCCCCCCGGAGGTCGGCCCGCTCGAGCGTGGCGAACCGCAGCACCGTCTCCGCGAGCGTGGCGTCCGTGAGCGTGGCGCCGGCGAGGTCCGCGTTCGTCAGGTCGAGCCCGCCCAGGTGGGCCTCGGCTCCGATGAGGCTCTCGTCGACGGGGTGTTCGTCCGCCAGGTCGACCATACGGTCGGGTGGTCGGGCCGGCGGAACCAACCTTCGGACGCGGCAGTCCGGGCGCCCGGCTCGAGCCGCCCGACGGCGGCTACGCCGACTCCCTGGGGTCCTCCGGCGTGAACCACGCGGCGAGTCCGCCGGGGTCGTCGGCCCGCTCGGCCCGGAACCGACCCCAGTCGACGACGAGTTTGACCATCGTGAATCCACCGACGCCGAGCGTCACCAGCGTCCGGTAGGCGGCCGCGTCGCCGACCACCGCCCCGACCGCGGCGGCCGCCAGCAGGACCCCGACGTAGCCGACAGCGGAGGCGGCGAACAGCAGCAGAATCGGCCGGATGGGAATCTCCAGGACCATGTGCGCCGACAGCTGCTCGTACCGCCGGGGGCGGAAGTACCCCCAGTAGGCGTCGAGACAGTGGGAGCCGGCCATCGCCGCGACCCCGACGACGGCGCTCGTCGTGAGCGACGACAGCTCCGAGAGCCACCGCAGGCTCCCCGGCGGGTGGCCCTGCAGGAAGTTGACGACGGCGCCGCCGGCCGCCAGCAGCAGCGACACGCCGAGGACGAGGTTCGGGACCAGCAGCCGGACGTTCCGGGTGTGGACGGGCGGCAGGCGGTCCACCGGGCGTATCGCCGTCGACGGCGCCGTGGCGTCGTCGCCGCGCTCGCCGACCCACGCCAGCCGCATCTCCCGGCCCTCGACGACGGTGGGGCGCCGTGCGAACAGGCTGCAGCCGCCGTAGACCAACAGCAGCACCACGAGGTCCAGCCAGTAGAGCACGAAGATGGAAGTGAACGACCAGCCGAAGAGCCCGATGCCGGCAACCGGGAGGACGCTGGCGAGGGCGACGGCCGCGAACTCCCGGCGCCGGCCGGCCGGGTGCGGGGCGCCGGTCCCGTCGACGCCGGCGTCCGGGCTGCCGCTCATGAGGTCGCGGGGGCGGCCGTGTCTCGCCCGTCGCCGGCCGGCACGACCGGAGCCGGGGAGCCGTTCATCCCCCGAAGGCCGCCAGCACGTCGTCGAGGATCATCGTCCCGGTCGTCCGGTCCAGCGGGTCGTTGTTGTTGCCGCAGTGTTCGCTCATTACGCACATCGGGCAGCCGCGCCGGCGCTGGCACTCACAGGAGTCGACGTGCTCGCGGGTCC
>JAHENN010000025.1 GCA_018609665.1 Haloarculaceae archaeon
CGGACGCGGCCGTCGGCGAGGCCGACGACGGGGCCGGCGTCGGTCAGCGTCACCCCGGAGCGGCGCCCCGCCTGCCGGGAGCCGCAGGGGTCGAGGTCGCCGAGCGGGGCGGCCGCCTCACTCATCCGTCGGGAACGCCTCGTGGAGGGTCTCGTGGCTCTCGCCGAGCCCCTCCAGCATCCCCTCGCCGTGGTCGAGCAGCCGTTCGAGGGCGTTCTCGGCGTCCCGGACGGCGACGAGCCGCCCCCGGAGGTAGTCGTACTCGTCGGCGTCGGCGTCGGCCGCCGCGACCTCCTCCTCGAGCTCGACGAGGGCGGTGTCGAGGTGGCGGCGGCAGTCCGCGAGGCTGTCGGCGTCGGCCAGCGCCGCGATGTGCGGCGCCGGGTCGTCGCCGAGCTCGTCGCGGGCGTGCTTGCGGGCGGCGTCGTCGCCGACGCCGAGGCTGTTCATCAGGCCGAGTCGGAGCGCCTCGATCTCGTGGCAGGTCATGTTCGTTCAGAGGGTCTGGTCGACCAAGTCGGACACGATTCGGTCCCGCTCGAGGGACGAGGCGATGCGGTCGGCGTCGTCGGGGGCGACGTTGCCGTACCAGACGTTGTCGGGGTAGACGGCGACGTTCGGCCCCTCGCCGCAGCGGTCGAGACACGACGACCGCGTGATCTGGACGTCCAGCTCGCGGTCCCGGGCGGCCTGCCGGAGCCGCTCGAGGACGGTCGCCGCTCCCTGGCCCGCACACGTCCGGTTCGTGCAGACGGAGACGTGCTTCTCGGGGGCGTCGTGGACGTGCGGGTCGTCGTCGACGTCGGAGCGGTCGGCGTGGGCCGCCTGGTGGGTCATCGCCCGCAGCATCGCCCGGGCGCCGCCGGCCTCGCCCTCGAAGCCGTCCATCTCGACCTTGTACTTGCAGGTGTCGCAGGACATCGAGACGTCGCCGGCGCGGGCCTCCTCGAAGCGGTCGGCCAGCACCGCCAGCAGCCGGTCGTCGGTGCCGAGCGGCTCGCCGCAGGCCGCGTCGACGTAGGGGTACTCCTCGTCGAACGTCTCGGCGCCCTCGCGGATGCGGCCCGTCAGCACGCCGTCGCCGAGCATGTACGGCAGGACGACGACCGCGTCGGGGCGGCGCTTGGCGACGGTGTGCAGCGCCTCCTCCAACAGCGGCTCGGTGACGCCGATGAACGCCGCCTCGACGCCCGCGAAGGCCCGACCCTCGTACAGCAGCCGGGCCAGCTTGTGGACGTCGCCGTTGGAGTCGGGGTCAGACGACCCGCGGGCGCAGACGACCGCCACCACGTCGTCGGTCTCGCGGTCGACGCCCAGTTCGTCCTCGACGGCCGCCGCCCGGTCGTCCAGCAGCTCCACCATCGCCGGGTGGACGCCCAGGTGGCGGCCGTTGTGGACCGCCACGTCGTGGTCGGCGCGGGCCTGGTTGACCACCAGCGGGACGTCGGCCTTCACGTGGCTGGCGGCGAACAGCGACAGCGGCAGCACCGTCACGTCGGAGACGGTCGGCGCCAGCGTCTCGACGGCCTCCTCGATGGACGGCTCCGCCAGCTCGATGAAGCCGGCGTCGACCGGCAGCCCGAGCCGCTCCTCCAGCCCCGCCGCCAGCGTCCGCACCTGCTCGTTGGACTTCTCGCGGCGGGAGCCGTGGCCGCCGAGAACGACCGCCTCGGCGTCCAACATTAGGCACCCTCCGCGCGCTCGACGCTCCGGCGGAGCTTCCGGCGGCGGCTCGGCGCGAACAGCCCCGTGTCGCCGCTGCCCTCGTAGAGCCACTCGCCGACGGCCGGCACCGCCTCGTCGTCGATGCCGAACCAGTGTCCCCCGGAGGACGTCTCGGCGGGCTCGCCGTACGGCGCCTCGACGGGAATGTCGTCGAGCAGCCGGCCGACCGTCGACAGCAGCGCCCGGTCGGGATGGACGAACGACACCCCGACGGTCCCGGCCGAGGACTTGAAGCAGACCGTCCCGCAGCCCTCCAGCAGCCCCCGCAGGAGCTGGCGGTCGTGGTCGGCCAGGGCGTCGAGCCGGTAGCCGCCGGGGTCGCCCTCGAACGGCAGTCCCAGCGCCGCCGCCGCGCGGTCGCCGACGCTCCCGTGGGCCTGCACGGTGTAGCGGTCCTCGCTGCGGGTGATGGTGGTGTCGTGGGCGTACTCCCGCTCGATGATGCGGTGGTCGACGCCCTCGGCGCCGGCGACGGCCGCCAGCCGCTCGGCGGCCGTCTCGTCGTTCGTGTGGACGGTGACGCCGTCGGCGGACACCCGCCCGTCGCCGATGACCCGGCCCCAGAAGTACGCCGTCTCGGGGTGGGCGTCCAGGAGGTCCCCCGGGACGCCGGTCTCGGCGCTCACGGCTCGCCCTCCGTCGTCGCGTCGGCTGCCGCGGAGCCGTCGCCGGCGTCCGTCACGGCGATGGCGTCGACCGGACAGGCCGCGGCGGCCTGCTCGGCGGCCTCGCGGCGGTCGTCGTCGAACGTCGCCGTCAGCTCGCCGTCGGCGCGGTCGCCGTCCGGCAGCGTCACCAGCCCGTCGTCGGCCTCCTCGAACCGGCCGTCCCGGACGAGACAGGCGAAGATGCCGTCACAGCGGTCGAGGTCGACCGTTATCTCGTACATCGTCAGTAGTCGTACTTCGTCTCGTAGCCGCGCGGCGTCACCATCCGGTCGTCCCAGACGTACGTCTCCTCGTTGCCGACGACGACCGTCGTCGTCATGTCGACGACCTCCGCCTCGCCGAGCTCCGGCAGCGTCCCGAGGTCGGTGATGAGCGTCTCCTCGTCGTCGCGGGAGGCGCCGTGGACGATTCCGACCGGCGTCTCGGGGTCGCGGTGCTCCAGCAGGATCTCACAGCAGCGCTGGAAGTTCTCCCGGCGCTTGCGGCTCCAGGGGTTGTAGATCGCGATGGTGAACCCCTCGGGGGCGACGGCCTCCAGCCGCGATTCGATGTCCGCCATCGGCGTCAGGTGGTCCGACAACGACACCGAGACGGTGTCGTTGACCAGCGGCGCGCCGAGCCGCGCCCCGCAGGACTGCGCCGCCGGCACGCCCGGCACCACCTCGAAGTCGACCGCCGAGGCGGTGCCGCCCTTCGACTCGAGGATCTCCAGGGCCAGCCCCGACAGCGCGTAGACGTTCGGGTCGCCGGAGCCGATGATGGCGACGTCGTTGCCCGCGAGCGCCCGGTCGATGGCCTCCTCCGTCCGGGAGACCTCGCCGCACATCGGCGTCGAGTAGATGTCGTCGGCGTCCTCGACGATCTCGTCCGGCAGGAGGTCGACGTACGTCGTGTAGCCGACGATGTGCTCGGCGTCGGCCAGCGCCGCCTTCGCGCGGGCGGTCATCCCCTCCGGCTGGCCGGGGCCGAGCCCCACCGTCACCAGCCGACCGGGGTCGGCGTCGAAGTCGTCGACGGTGGCGCCGACCTTCTCTTCGTCGTCCGTCGAGGCGCCGCAGGACGACGAAGAGCCGCCCGAATCGGTCGAAGCGCCGCACTTGCTCTCGGCGTTCGTCTCCGTCTTGCTCGCCCCGCACGTCGATTCGGTCTCGGTGCTCGATGCCTCCGTCGTGGTGTCGTCGGTGCTCATATCAGAAGTCCTCCACCTCGCGGCCGCCGCGCGGCGTCACGAGGTACGTGCCGTGGTCGTTCTCCCACTCGTGGGACTCGCTGGTGCCCACGAGGATGCTGGTCCCCATGCCGCCGACCTTCTCGTCGTGTTCCGTCGCCTCGCCGAGCGTCGTGATGGTGTGGGTCTCGTCCTCCAGGTTGCGGCCGGCCTCGCCGCGGCCGGCGTCGTTGAAGATGGCGACCGGGACGTCGTCGGCCCGCTCCTCCCGGACGACCTCGATCGCCCGTTCGTAGTCCCGCCAGCAGTTGTACAGCACGACCACGAACCCGGAGATGGCGGCCGCGCGAAGCTTCTCCTCGATCTCCTCCCAGCCGCGCCACTTGTCCGACAGCGAGATCGTACAGAAGTCGTTCGACAGCGGCGCCCCGAGGTTGGCGGCGCCGCCGAGTGCCGCCGTCACGCCGGGGACGATCTCGATGGGAACGTCGTCGGCGTTTTCCTCGTCGGCCATCAGGAACACGAGGTCGGACTTGCCGTAGACGTTCGGGTCGCCGCCGGAGACGTGGGCGACCGTCTGGCCGGCACGGACGCGCTCGAAGGCCTCCCGCGCGAGCTCGACCTGCTGGCCCATCGACGACCGCACGAGCTCCTGCTCGGCGCCGTTCGGCCGCCGCAGCAGCGTGCCGTCGGTCCAGCCGTCCGGCCGGTCGACGGCGCCGCCGTCGGTCGCCTCCGCGGCCGTCTCCGGCGGCAGCGTCCCGTCCTGCCGGAGGAACTCCTGGTAGAGGTTCGAGGCGATGACGCAGTCGGCCGTCTCGACCACGTCGCGGGCCCGCTGGGTCATCGCGTGCGGCAGCCCCGGCCCGATGCCGACGACGTACAGCGTGCCGTAGTCGTCGTCGGTCATCGGCCCACCGCCACCGTCACGGCCTCGTCGTACCGCTCCTTCTCCCGGAGCAGTTCGTGCTCGCGGCCGCCGGCGATGGCCGACGCCTCGGCGATGCCGGGCCAGCCGATGAGCTCCTTCGCCCGCGAGGGGGTCGGGCCCTCGTGGTCCAGCAGCGTCTCCTTCTCGAACAGCACGACGCCGGCGTCGATCGCCTGGGCGGCCGCGTACAGCCCGTCCTCGCCCTCCTTGCGGGTGGCGGTGGCGACGAACTCCACGTCGGAGAGGTCGTAGTCGAGGTCGTCGAGCGCGGCCTCCCAGGCGTCCAGCACCTGCTCGCGGTCGACGCCGTCGACGGTGCCGGTGCCGAGGACGACGCCGTCGTCGTTGCGCTTCATCACGGTGACGTCGTCGCCGACGAGGACGGCGCGCGGGCCGTCGAGCCGCTCGACGGCGTCGAGTTCGTCGTTCAGCACCGCGAGGTTGGTCGCCACCGTCGAGTCGCCGTTGACGACGTGGGCGTCCAGCGCCTTGGCCTTCGACTCGATGCCCTGCTTGCCGGCCGCCTCGCTGGCGGTCGTCATCGCCGGCACCGCGCCCATCTGCGAGAGGTCGTGGGCGACCTGGTTGGCGCCGTGGTGGCCGCCGGTCAGCGGGATGGCCCACGTCAGCTCCTCGTCGACCACGACGACGGCGGGGTCGTCCCACTTGTCGTCCAGCAGGCCGGCGGTCTTCCGCATCGCGATGCCGGAGGCCATCAGCCCGACGAAGCAGTCGTAGGCGCCCCAGTGCTCGGCGAAGACGTCGCCGTGGTACTCGATGATGTCGATGCGCTCGTAGTCGTCGGCCAGTTCCGCCTCGATGTCGCGTGCGACGGGCAGCTTCCGCTCGAAGCTCACGATGGCGATCTCCTCGGCCACCTCGCCGTCGGAGTCGGGCGTCGAGCAGCCGCCGCCGTCGTCGGTGTCGGCCGTGTCGGTCGTGTCGGTGTTGTCAGTGCTCATGTCAGTCGTCTCCTTCCGCGGTGTCTCCGCCCCGGTTCGCCCAGCCGTCGTACAGGTACGACCGCTCGTACCCCTCCTCGCTGGCGCCGCGGGCCGCGCCGCCGATCAGCACCATCGCCGACGCCCGGTAGCCGGCGGCCTCGACGGCCTCCCCGATGGTCGCGACCGTCCCCTCGATGACGTCCTCGTCGGGCCAGGAGGCGTGGTAGACCACCGCGACGGGCGTCTCCGGGTCGATGCCGTCCTCGAGCAGCCGGTCCATCGTCTCCGGGATGGCGTGGGTGCCGAGGTAGATGCAGGTCGTCACGTCGCCCATGCCGACGAAGTCGGCGATGTGGTCGTCCTCGGGGTCGAGGGTCTTGCCCTGCGGCCGCGTGAAGGCGACGTGGTTTGCGACGCCGTTGAGCGTCAGCTGCGTCCGCAGCGTCGCGCTGGCGGCGAACGCCGAGGTGACGCCCGGCACCAGGTACGTCGGGACGCCCTCGTGTTCGAGGGCGTCCATCTGCTCCAGCGCCGCGCCGTAGACCGCGGGGTCGCCGGAGTGCAACCGGACCACCTCGCGGTCGTCCTCGAAGGCGTCCCGCATCAGCGGCACCAGCTCCTCGAGGTCCTTGCCGATGCTGTTGACCGTCTCCGCCTCGGCACAGTACGCCTCCAGCAGCTCGCTGTTGACCAGCGAGCCGGCGTGGACTACCAGGTCGGCCCCGTCGAGCAGCTCCCTGCCGGCGACCGTCAGCAGCCGGGGGTCGCCCGGGCCGGCGCCGACGAACGGGATGCCCTCCTGTTCGTCGCCGGCGCCGTGCTCGTAGATGCGGTCGTCGCGCTCCCCGTCGAGGCGGTCGCGCTCGGCGTCGATGGCCGCCTGCGGGTCCGGCCCGTCGGGTTCGTCACTCACGGCCGACCTCCGTGCGGCGGGCGTCGCCGTCGCCGGCGGCCTCCGCCGTCGCTAGCTCCTCGCGGGCGTCGCCGGAGCCGCCGTCCGCCGTCGTCTCCCGGCCGAAGGCCGCCGTCGCCGGCTCCTCGCCGACGCCCGGCCGCTCGGCGTAGGCGACCGTGTAGTAGTCCCGCTCCTCGAGCCGCGCCGGGTCGTCCGTCACGACCGACTCGTGGCCCTCCATGTAGAGCCGCCGGCCGTAGGTCACGTCGTAGCCGGCCTCGATCAGCCCCTCGTGGGTGGCGGGCACGTCGGTCACCTTGAACAGCACCATCCGGTCGGGACCGGTCGGCGAGGCGCCGCCGGCGGCCTCCCGCAGCACCAGGTCCGAGCCGGCCGTGATTTCGACGTCCAGCGCCGTCGCGAAGGCGGTCACCGTCGAGACGCCCGGGACGATTTCGACGTCGACCGACGGGTGGAACCGCGACAGCGTCCGCCGGA
>JAHENN010000026.1 GCA_018609665.1 Haloarculaceae archaeon
GTCGAGTACCTGTCGGCGAGCGACAGCCGGGCGGTGGTCGTCCTCGGCGGGGCGGTCCTCTGGGTGGACACGCCGGGCGGGACCCTCGAGGCCGCCTCGGCGGTCGAGGTGACGCCGGTCGACGCGGCCGACGAGGGAGCGGCCGTCGACCGGCTCCTCCGGCTGTTCGACGCGACCGACTCCGAGGGCGACGACCGGTAGGTCGCCGGTCGCCGGCTCCGGCCGACCGCCCCGCCGTGACGGTGTCGTCCGTCGGTTCCGGCCGGCCGCGCCTGCGGGCGGCTTCCCCGACTGTGCGAACCGTTTGCACGCACAGACGGGTTACTTGTGGTAACCGGACCTACGTTCACGCGTGAGCACCCGAGACGACACCGACGACCGACGGACCGACGACTGCGCGACCACGACCTCCTTCGACGACCACGGCCTCGCGGACGGGTCGACGCTCATCACGGAGACGTACTACCGGCTCCTCGACGCCGGCGAGGCGGAGTTCGCGCCGACGGAGTCGTTCTTCGACCGGCTGGAGGCGGCGTTCGTCTGGAGCTACTTCGCGGCGACCGACGAACGCGACGTGCCGGACCACGTCGCGGCGGCCATCGACGACGCACGCGCCCGGACGCTGGAGACGTTCGCCGACGAGCCGGACGCGGACCTCCGCACCGAGGTACTGCCGGCGTTCTACCAGCAGGTCGCGGGCTTCCACTGCCGCTACCGGTCGTGAGCGGCGGTCCGCCGGCCCCTCCGCGCCGCCCGACGGCCGAGGGTCGACGCCGCCGGAGGGTCGGACACCCTGCCCGGAGCCGCGGTGGCCGGGCAGCGCGACGGCGGTTACGTCACACGTTCGACTGTGCACACGTAAGTATAAGCGGGCCGAGCGCGACGGACGATTCATGAGCGAGAGCGACGCGCGCAGGGAGATCTGGTGTGCCGGCGAGGAGTGGTGCCCGATCACGACGACGTCGGCGCTCATCGGCAAGAAGTGGCATCCGGTCATCGTCCACCGGCTCCTCGAGAACGGCCCGCTGGGGTTCAACGACCTCCAGCGGAGCGTCGACGGCATCTCGAGCAAGGTGCTGTCGGACTCGCTGGAGGACCTCGAGGACCACGACATCGTCGACCGCGAGATCGTCAGCGAGAAGCCGGTCCGCGTCGAGTACTCCCTGACGGAGTTCGGCCGGTCGCTGGAGCCGGTCATCGAGTCGATGCAGGAGTGGGGCGAGGAGTACCTCCGCCCGCCGGAGTCCGAGCCGGAGTCGCAGTCGTCGTAGCGCCGACGTAACCGGGTTACCGCCGGCTCAGCGGGCACTTATTCCTGCGGAACGAGTAGCGCGAGTCGAACGGTGACACGGCTCCGAGCGGTAACCGACGAGCTCCGGCGCCGCGCCGGAACCGTCTCGGCGATGCGCGACTCCGTTGGCGGTCTGCTGTCCCAGGAGTTCGGCTTCTCCAGCGGCCACCTGACGGCGGTGCTGAACACCTGCCTGTTCGCGCCGTCGATCCTCACCTTCTGGTTCGTCAACGGCGTCATCGACTTCTCGACGGCGGTCGTCCTCGGCAGCGTCGGCTCGACGGCCGGGCTGCTCGTCCGGCTGTACGCCTACCTGCTGGTGCTGCCGACGTTCCTCCTGCTGCGGGCGGGGTTCCACCTGGCGTACCCCGGCCACCGGCGGCAGGTGCTCGACGGCGACTGCCCGGAGACGCGGCTGCTGAGCCTCGACTGGTTCAGCGTCGGCATCCTCGCAACGGGGCTGCCGCTTGCGCTGCAGGACCTCGGCCCGTGGCTGGGGATGAACGTCGTCTTCCTGGCCGGAATCTTCCTTCTGCCGCGCGTCCTGCCGCCGGGGCCGGCGCTGGCGACAAAGGTCGGCGCCCTCGTGGCGGGGTCGGCGCTGTTCGTCTACGCCAACTACGGCGGGCTGCTGCCGGTCGGCCCGGACCCGGCGGCGGCCGTCGGTCCGGTCGCGGCGCTGGCGCTGTCGGCGGCGACCGTCGACCGCGCGATGACGATGGTCAACAGCCTCGCGGTCGGCCCGGTGCTGGTCGCCGGCTTCGGGGTCGCGATGAACCGCCTCCTCACCCGGCCGGAACTGCGGGATATCCCGTTCGTCAGACACTCGCTGCCCCGGCGGGACCCCGACCGCGTCGTGGTGACCAGCGCCGCCCTCGGGACGGTCTTCTACCTCGTCGTCGTCGCAAGCGCGACCGGCGACCTCACCGTCGTCCCGTAGCTACGCGACGAGGCCGACCTCGCGGACGTGCTGCCGCAGCTCCGCCTTCGTCCGGAAGCGCTTCCCGCACTCTTCGCAGACGTGTTCTTCCGTCGTCTCGCCCATACTCGGGGTATGTGGGTGAGTGACAATGAATCCCTCGGTGACGGACTCCCGACGCCGGGTCCGTCGTCGCGGTCGCCCGGCCGGGTCCGGGCCGACCCGGTGGTCGAGTCGCGCTTTCGGCGACCCGGGAATGGAAGGTTTACGTGTCCGGGAGCCCTGATACAAGGCCGTAGGCAGCGAAACGACCTCCGACCCCGGGGGCAACGACGGACGTACTGCGGGCAGTCCCGCAGACGGGGTCACAGCAGACGACGAACTCACGATGGAACGACGACACCTCCTACGGACGACGGGTATCGCACTGGCAGCCGGACTGGCCGGCTGTACGGACCAGGGTAGCACCGGTGGCAACGGCGACGGCGAGACGACGGAGACGGACGACGGGATGGACGGCGAGACGACGGAGACGGACGACGGGATGGACGGCGAGACGACGGAGACGCCCACGGAGGGAGAGTCTGCGGCGGAGATCTCCGGCGCGCAGGTGATCATCAACAACGTCGGCGTCAGCGCCTGGGAGGTCACCGAGGACGAGACCGGCTCGGTCGCCGAGACCGGCGCCGAGAACCCGACGCTGACCCTCGAGGTCGGTCAGCGGTACGCCGTCACCAACAACGGCTGGGCCACCCACCCCTTCGAGCTGCAGAGCGGCGAGACGGCGCTGCTGTCGCAGGGCAACGGCGTCGACGGGGAGTTCGAGGCCGATGCCGACGTCGGCTGGGTCGACGAGGGCGGGCAGTTCTCCTTCACCTTCACCCAGGACCTCGCCGACCGGGCCGACTCGTACCGCTGTACCGTCCACCCCTCGATGGAAGGCAGCGTCGAGTCCGCCTGACCCACTTCCCCTCCCGCGGCCGCCCGTCGTCGCGAGCTCGCTCGGCAGGATACCCTCAACGTCATTAACGACCATTATGTTTAAGACCGTCCGGCTGCCACCGTCTGATAGATGACGAACGACGAAATCGACCCGCTGGTTCCCGAGATGCCTCGACGGACGTCCACCGAGCCGGTCCGCACGGACGGCGGCCGGCCCTCGCGGCCCGACCCCGACGACGCCGGCGACGCCGAGGCGCCGCTGGTCCCCGAGTTCTGAGCTGTCGCCCGGACGAAGGGGCTTTGCCCCGCCGGCCGGTGGTGTCGGTATGCGCGAGGCTCACCCCCTCGAGCGGGCCGTCGGCATCGACTTCTACGTCTCGACGGCCGACGGCGTTGGCGGCCAGCTCCGCGACCGGCCGGAGGACTTCCGCGTCCGCGAGCGCGAGGCCTTCGACGTCGACCTCCGGCCGGTCGACGCCGACCCGGGCTCGTACCCGCATCTCGTCTTCCGGGCGACGCTGCGGGGCTGGGACACCAACGACTTCGCCGCCGCCCTCTCGGACGCGCTGGGGGTGAGCCGCGAGCGGGTCTCCTGGGCCGGCACCAAGGACAAACACGCCGTCACGACGCAGCTTTTTTCGGTCCGCTCCGACCGGACCGACCTGCCGAGCGTCGGCGACGCCGACCTCGAGCCGCTGGGGCGGGCCGGGCGACCGGTGCTGTTCGGCGACCTCGCGGGCAACGAGTTCGCGGTCGTCGTCCGGGATACCGACCGCCCCGCAGCGGTCGACGCCGTCGCCGACCAGCTGCGGGGCTTTGCCGCCGACGGCGACGGGGAGGCCGACGTCGTCGCGGTCCCCAACTACTTCGGCCAGCAGCGGTTCGGCTCGAAGCGGCCCATCACCCACCGGGTCGGCCTCGACGTCGTCCGCGGCGACTGGGAGGCGGCGGCCGTCCGCTACGTCTGCGAGGCCAGCGACCGCGAGCCGGACCGGACCCGCGAGGCACGGGAGGCGGTCGCCGAGACGCGGGACTGGGCGGCGGCCGTCGAGCGGCTGCCCGGCCACCTGCGCTACGAGCGGGCCATCGCCGGCCGGCTCGCGGAGGGCGCCGACGGGCCGGCCGACTACCGGGCCGCCCTGGAGCGGCTGCCGACGAACCTCCAGCGGCTGCTCGTCAACGCCGCCCAGTCGTACGTTTTCAACCGGATCTGCTCCGAGCGGCTCCGCCGGGGGCTGCCGTTCGGCCGGCCGGTCGCCGGCGACGTGGTCTGTTTCACCGACGACGCGGGCCGCCCGGCCCCCGACCGGACGCAGGTCGTCGACGGAGAGCGGCTGGCGACCGTCCGGCGGCACTGCGAGCGGGGCCGGGCGTTCGTCACCGCGCCGCTCGTCGGCACCGACACCGCCTTCGGCGACGGCGAGCCGGCCGACATCGCGCGCGACGTACTCGCGGAGCTCGGAATCGGGCCGCCGGAGTTCGACCGTCCCGGGGAGTTCGGCACGACCGGCACCCGGCGGCCGATTCGCGTCACGACCGACCTCTCGGTCGACCGCGACCCGCTGACGCTGTCGTTCTCGCTGCCGCCGGGCAGCTACGCGACGGTCCTCGCCCGGGAGTTCTGCAAGGTCGACCCCGACCGGCTCGCGTGACGTCTTACGAGCGGTGTGGTGGGGCCGGCAGTCAAGTGGGGTCGGCTACCACTCTGAAACATGTCGAACCGGCCGGCGACCGGCGTGGCCGTCCCGACCCGCCCCGAGGGCGGGCTGGCGGTCGTCGCCGCCGCCGGAGGGCTGCTGGCGCTGCTGGGGGCCTGGCAGTCGGTCGCCGGCGGCGTAGCCGGTAGTGCCGTCGAGATCGGCTCGGAGCTGTTCGTCTCCGTCGGGCTGCCGCTGACCGCCGTCGGCATCGTCGGCTACACCTGTCTGACCACGCGGCTGCCGACCGACCCCATCGTCCGCTGGACGCTCGCCGGCATCGTCGGGCTCGGGCTGCTCGCCGTGTGGTCGAGCGTCCCGGAGTTCCGTGCCGGGCGGCTCGCCGACGCCGCCGACAGCCTCCTCGTCGGCGCGAACCTCGGCATCGTCTTCGGCGCCGTCGCCGGCATCAACCGCGCCCACGCCGCCGACAAGGCCGACCTCGTCGAGCGGGAACGCGCCCACCGGGAGGGGCTGGCCGTCCTCAACCACCTCCTCAGACACCACGTCCTCAACGGGATGACAATCATCAGCGGTCACGCCGACGAGCTCCGGGCGACGGACGTCCCCGCCGAACACCTCGAGGCCATCGAGCGGCAGAGCGAGCGCATCGTCACGGTGGTCGACAACGTCCAGACGCTCGTCCGGTCGCTGTCGGAGGAGACGGAGCCGAAGCCCGTCGAGGTCGACGTCGTCGCCGAGCGCGCCGTCGCCGACGCCCGCGAGACCGACCCGGAGGCGACGTTCGACCTCGACGCCGACCCCGCGGTCGCCCGCGCCGACGAGTTCCTCCGTGCGGTGCTCGACAACCTCGTCTCCAACGCCGTCGAACACCACGACGGCGACCCTCACGTCCGCGTCGTCGTCGAGGACGGCGACCGCGTCGTCGTCCGGGTCGCCGACGACGGCCCCGGGGTTCCCGACCCGGTCCGGGGCTCCTTCGCCGAGACCGAGGCGACCTCGACGGCCGTCGCCGGCGACGGCCTCGGGCTCTACCTCGTCCACACGCTCGTGACGAACTACGGGGGCAGCGTCCGCATCGAGGACAACGACCCCCGCGGAACCGTCGTCGTCGTCGAACTCCCGCGGTACTGAGCCGCCCGTCGCCCGGGTCGTCGATGGACGCGGGCGTCCTCGACGTCGATTATCGGGTCGCCGCGTTCAAGAGCGTCGAATTACCGGTCCGGGCGCCGCCGCGATCACTCGAACTGGTCGACCAGGTCGTGGAGCTCGTCGGCCCGTCCGTCGCCGGTCGCGACGTTGGAGAACACCCACTCGAGCTGTCCGAGGACGGCCTCGAGGCCCTCCTCTGTGAGGGCGTACTCGTTGGTCCGCTTGTCGAGTTCGCTCTTCTCGACGAGCCCCATCTCCACGAGGTCGTCGAGGTTCGGGTAGAGCCGGCCGTGGTTCACCTCGCTGTCGTAGTAGCTCTCGAGTTCGCGCTTGATGGCGAGCCCGTACCGGGCGTCCTCCGCCAAGATCGTGAGGATGTTCTGCTGAAACGCCGTGAGCTCCCGTGCAACGCCCGGATTCGGGGGGGAGGACTGTGCTTCTGACATATAACTTGACAGGTTCGCGCCGCACTTAACACTTAGCAAACATCTACTTGTCTCCGGTTGTCGGTGTAAAGCTCTCTGCCCGCGGTTCGGCCGCGTGTCGAAAGCTCTTTGCAGCCGTCAC
>JAHENN010000027.1 GCA_018609665.1 Haloarculaceae archaeon
CCGGGGCTGTACGCCGCGGCGGCCGCCGTCGGATCGGGCGGCGCCGGCAAGTTCGCGACCGTCAGGGCCGGCGGCGTCTACCTGCGGTGGCGGGCGAACGCCCGCCGCAGCGCCATCGAGCGGACGCTGCCGGGCGCGGTGCGGTACCTGCGGGCGCTGGCCGACGGCAGCGACGATACCCAGGAGATGCTCCGGAAGGTCGCCAGACAGGACGCCTACGGCGAGACGAGCGCCGCCTTCGGGCGCGTCCTCCGGAAGACCGCGCTGACGGGGAGCCTCGACGCCGGCCTCCGGGGGGTCGCCCGCGAGACCCCCTCCCGGGAGGTGCTGGCGCCGTTCCTGCTGAAGTTCCGCGAACACGCCAACCAGGGGACCGAGTCGCTGGTCGGCTACCGCCGGATGGAGTCGCGGATGCTCTCCCACCGACAGTCGCGGGCCCGACAGCGTGCCAGCGACTTCCTCGAGCTGCTGGCGGAGCTGTTCATCGTCCTGCTCGTGCTGCCCGCGCTGCTCGTCATCATCGTCACCGTGATGAGCGTGCTGGCACCGGGGCTGTCGGCGACGGTCGACCTGCCGGGAGCGCCGACGGTCCGGGCGCTGCTCGTCTACGGCAGGGCGGCGTTCGTCCTCGTCGTCGGGGCCGTCACGGCCGACCGGGTGTCGGAGCTGCGGCCGTCGAGCCACACGCCGACCTACGAGCGGCCGTCGGGACTCGCGCTGGTCGGCCGCGCGACCACGAACCCCGCCGGCGCCGCCGTCGTGTTCCTGCCGGCGGCGGCCGCCGCCGGGGTCGGCCTGTGGGTGCTCGGCGAGCGGCCGCTGAACGCCCTCCTGCTCGGCTACGCCGCCTACGGGCTGCCGGTCGGGCTGGTCGCGCTCCGGCGGGCGCGCCGCGACGACGCCAAGGACCGCGAGATACGCGACTTCGTCCACGCCGTCTCCGGGCACGTCAGCCTGGGCAAGCCGTTCGGGGCGGCCGTCGAGACCGTCGCCCGCGAGGTCGACTTCGGCCCGCTGCAGGCCGACATCGACGACCTCGCGTTCTCGCTCGGCCTCACGACGGCCGGCGACGGCGGCGACACCCGCCAGGGGGCCCTCGACCGGTTCGTCGACCGGGTCGGCACGCCGCTGGCCCAGCAGACCGTCGGCCTCGTCACCGGCGCGCTCGAGGCCGGCAGCGACCCCGAGACCACGTTCGAGACGCTCCAGACCGAGATCTCCTCGCTCTACCACCAGCGGAAGGAGCTCCGGTCGGCGATGCTCGTCTACGTCGCCGTCGGCTGGACGACCGCGCTGCTGGTCGTCGGCATCGTCGTCGCGGTCAACGCGTACGTCCTCGACGGGTTCGCACAGCTGTCCAGCGTCTCCCAGGGGTCGACGGTCGCGATCGACCCGCAGGCCGTCGACGTCGACCGCGACGCCTGGCGGTTCTACGTCGTCACGCAGGCGACGATGCTCGCCTGCGGCTGGTTCGCCGGAACCGCCTCCAGGGGCCGGTACGAGGCGCTGCTGCACTCGGGAGCGCTGGTCGTGGTCTGCTACGCCGTCTTCGCGGGGGCGGGGATGATATGAGCCGCCGCGCGCAGTCGAACGTCGTCGCGGTCGCGCTGCTGCTCGGGGTCGCGGCGGCCTCGATGGGGGCGCTCACCGCGGCCGTCGGCGTGGTCGTCGACTCCAGCGCCACGCAGGCCGACGCCGACCGGGTCGCCGCCGACCTCGATGCGGCCGTCGACCCGGTGGCTGCGACCGGACCGCAGCGCGGCCGGGTGACGTTCGCGGAGGGTCGGCTCCGCGCCGTCGAGCGGACGCTCGAGGTGCGAGCCGACGGGAGCGTCGTCGAGCGACTCGACGTCGGGGCGCTCGTCTACCGGGCCGGCGACCGCCGGGTCGCGTTCCACATGGGCGCGGTCGTCCGCGGGACCGGCGATCGGGGGTGGCTCGAGTCGAAGCCGCCCGTCACCGTCGACGACGACATCCTCATCGTCGGCGCGCCGCGTCTCGGCGACGGCGTCGGGTCGGCCGCCGGGACCGGCGGCGTCACCGCCACCGTCGAGACGAACGTGAGCCACGAGCGGCGGTCGCTCGGCGAGGCGACCTTCGCGGTCGCCGTCGAGACGAGCGCCCCCGACGCCTGGGAGCGGGCCTTCGAGGAGCTCGGCGCGACCGTCTCCCGGGAGCCGGGCGAGCCGCCGACCGTGGTGGCGACCTTCGACGGCGAACGGACCGGCTACCTGGTCGTCCACGACCTCGAGGCGGAGGTGTCGGCCGGTGGCTGACGGCGCGGCCGACCGCGGGATGAGCCCCGTCGTCGGCAAGGCGATGGAGGCGACGGTCGTGGTGCTGTACGTCGGACTCGTGGCGGCGGCGCTGTACGGCGGCGCCGTCGCGGAGTACCGCGGCGCGGCCGGCGCGGAGGTCGCCGAACGGGCACTCGCCGACGCGGCGACCGACGTCGAGGCGGCGGTTCCGCCGACGGCGAGGGCCGCGTCGGCCCGGGTCACCGTCGACCTCCCGGCGACCATCGCCGGGTCGGCGTACCGCGTTCGTGCGACGAACGACGGCGGCGACCGCGTGCTCGTCCTGGAGCACCCCGACCCCGCGGTGTCGACGACGACGCCGCTCGTGCTCCCGGACCGGGTCGTCCGGGTGACGGGCGAGTGGGAGAGCGGCGGTACCGCCGAGGTGCGGGTCGAATCGACCGACGGCGGGCTGGAGGTGCGGCTCGCATGAGGGGGCAGGCGAACCTCCCGGCGGTGGCGGTCGCGCTGCTGGTTGTCACCACCGCCGCCGGACTGGCCGTCGTTGTCGCGGACGGTGCCTTCGCCAGCGCCGAGCGGGACGCCGGTCCCCGGGCGACGGCCGCCGCCGTCGCCGACCGGCTGCTGGCATCGGACAGCCCGCTGACCGACCGCCGAAACGTTCTCAACGCGAGCCGGCTCACCGCGGCCGGGCTCGAGGCGGCCGTGCCGTCCGACGTTCCGGTGCGCGTCGCCGTCGGCGGCGAGACGGTGTACGAGCGCGGGGACCCGACCGGGCCGACCGCCCGGCGGCTGGCGGTCGTCGCCGAGCGGCAGACCGTCGGACTCGAGCCGCCGCTGGAGTTCGAGACCGTCACGCTACCGCGGCGGAGCCCGCGAGCGACGATCGAGGTCGACCCCAGCGCCGGAATCGAGACGGTACGGGCCAACGACCGCGTCGTCCTGCACGACCCGGCGGGGGTCGTCGGCGAGTACGACGTCCGGCTGTCGCGGTACGAGACGACGAGGCTCCGCTTCGAGGGCCGCGCCGAGGAGGGCGACGTCACGGTGACGTACTATCCCCGGCGGACGAAGAAGGCGGAACTGGAGGTGACGGTCGGTGCGTGACCGCGGCCAGCTGTCGCTGTCGATCGTCGAGGCGGCCGTCGGCGTGGTCTTCATTCTCGCGGTGACGGCCGGGTTCGCGCTCGGCGTGCCGGCGGCCGACACCGAGACGCCACAGCTGAGCGCCTACGCCGAGGACGCCGCGACGGTGCTGGCGGGCGAGCCGCCGCGGCACGCCGGCGAAACTCGCCTGTCGGAGGTGACCCGCTCGGCCGACGCCTTCGACCGCGAGCGGGACGCCCTCGAGCGGCGCGTCGACCGCATCCTCGCGGACAACCTGATGTACCGCGTCGGGACGCCGCACGGCGCGGTGGGCCACGAACGGCCCGCCGGGGCGCCGACCGGACGGGCGACCGTCCCGACGCCGAACGGGGAGGTGACGATATGGGTCTGGTACGTCTGAACCGAGGGCAGCTGGTGCTCGTCGCCGCCGCGGTCGTCGCGGTCGGGCTCGTGCCGGTGCTGCTGGCGTACCTCCAGCTCGGCTACCATCCCGACGCGGCGACCGAACCCGACATCTCCGGCGAGACCGCCGTCGCGTACCTCGACCGGTCGGTCCACGACGCCGCCGCGGAAACCGCCGGCGACTACGGGTGGCGCCAGCGGGACGCGATGGTCGACGCCGTCCGAGGGGAGATCGACGACGACGTCGATGCGCTGGAACGGTCGCGGCTCGAATCGGGGGTCGCCTACGCCGTCGAGTACAACGGCACCGCGGCCGAGGAGTGGCTGGACGACAACTGCGCCGGCGGCGACGGCCGACGGTTCGGCGACTGCACGGTCGACGACGGCGTCGCCGTGCAGGACCGGGCCGACGAGGCAGTCCTGCTGGCCGTCGGCTTCGACGTCCGGGTCGTCGGCCCGGACGGCGAGACGGAACTGACCGTCGTGGTCGTCGTGGGCGGGCGGTGAACCATCGGCACAGAGGTCGGCCGTGAATTACCGGCACGAGGTCGATTCACGGACTCGCGGGGCTACGAGAACGGCGGCAGAACCCGTACACGTTCGAGGCGGAGCGAACGCCGGCCCGCGACGGTGTCGCCCGCAGGCGCCCGTCCGCCGTCAGCAGGGGGCGCTCTCGACGAGCCGCTCGCCGCGGTCGGTCTCGGGGACGACGGTCGGCACCTCGACGGGGTCGCCGTCGGCGCCGACGGCGACCATCGTGAAGCAGGCGCCCGTCGTCGGGGTGGCTCGGTCGTCGCGGGGGTTGCGGCTCTCGACGTCGACGCGCACCTCGAGGCTGCTGGAGCCGGTGTCGTAGACGTACGCGGACATCTCCGCGACGTGGCCGACCGGAATCGGATCGTGGAAGTCGACGCTGCCGATGTGGGCCGTCACGCAGGTCTCGCCGGCGACGGTCATCGCCGCGACGGCGGCCAGTTCGTCCATCAGCCGCACCACCTCCCCGCCGTGGGTGTTTCCGTAGTTATTCGCCTGGTTGGGCTGGATCCGTTCCAGCGACTCGACGTAGCTGTCGAGTACCGAGACAGACATCAGCATACAAACGGTTTTGAACCTAATGAACCCGCCGCCGGTGCCCGGCGGAACCTCACAGGCGGCGTCGAGACGGGCCCGTCGCCGGCGGCGACCGGGCGGTCGGCTCCCGGGCGACCGTCCCGGCCAGGGCTCGGCCGACCGTGGTCGATCGGGAGGGCCCGCGAGCGTGTGTCGAAGCCCAAGACCCGCGGTGCATTGTAGTGGCCATCCGATCTCTCTCCGGACGTCATGGCCCCAGTCATTGCCGGGCTGGTCGGCGGAGCGGTCGCGACGGTCGTCATGACCGTCGTGATGATGCTGATAGGCGACGGCGGGCCGCCGCCGACGGCCCGGATCGTAGCGACGTTCGCCGGGGGCGACCCCGAGGACCACGAGATGCCGGGGATGGTGCTGCACCTCCTCTACGGCATCGTCGCGGGCGCGGCCTTCGCGGTCGGTGCGCCGCTGGTCGGCCCGAGCCTCGACTCCGTCGGCGTCGCCGCCGGACTCGGAGTGGTCTACGGTATCGTCCTGATGGTCGGCGGGATGGCGTTCTGGATGCGGCTGGTCATCGGCATGGAGCCCGACCGGAGGATGATGCTGACGTTCGGTACCGTTCACGTCGTCTACGGCGTCGTCCTCGGGGCCGTCCTCGGGACGGGGGTGCTGTCGTAGCCGACGGCCGCCGCCGGGACCGTCCGCCTCGTCGGACCGTCGGGTCGGCCGCGTGTTCGACGGAGTCACACGGACGCGGCGGGCTTTCCGGTCGTAGCCGCGTACATCGGAGCGATGCCACCGGACGAGACGGTTCCGGCGGGGCTGCGACGGACGCTGGACGGCCACGACGTCGGACGCGGGTTCGGCGACGACTGTCCGAGCTGCGGCCAGGACTACTCGGCCGGCGAACGACTCGTCGTCCGGAGCGAACGGCCGTCCGGGACGGCGGACTGGGACGTGTCTGCGGTCGTCTGTGCCGAGTGCGGTCGCAGGTCGATCGCCGCGGACGAACGGCGAGACGGCGTCGACCAAGCCCTGGTGTCGGTCGAGGTCGCCACGGCGCCGATGGCGCTCGTGCTCGACGGCGACAGCGCCCGGATGCTCGACCGGCGACCCGGCGACGGCGACTGAGCCGCACGTCCGGCCTCACCGGAGCGCGACCTCGAACCGGGCGCCGCCGGTCGCCGACTCGTCGAGCTCGATTTCCCACCCGTGGGCCCTCGCGATCTCGGCGACGATGGCGAGCCCGAACCCGGTCCCCTCGCCGGTCGTCGTGTGGCCCCACTCGAAGACGTCGTCCCGCTCGTCGGCCGGAATCCCCTCGCCGTCGTCCTCGACGTAGAAGCCGTCCCGGTCGTCGAGCGTGCCGACCCGGACGGTGACGCCCGCGCCGCCGTGCTCGGCGGCGTTCTCGAAGAGGTTCGCGAGGAGTTCGTGGAGCCGCTCGCGGTCGGCGTCGAGCGTCCGCGAGGCGGCGACGTCCAGCGTCGCCGACCCGAGTTCGCAGTCGCTCCAGGTCTCCCGGGCCAGCGTCTCCAGGTCGACGTCGGACCGCTCGCCGACGAGGTCCCCCTGCCGGGTGAGCCGCAGGAGCTCCGACAGCATCTCGTCCATCCGGTCGGCCGCCGCCTCGATGGCGTCGAGGTGCTCCGGGTCGCCGGTCTCCCGGGCGAGCGGCACGTGGCCCTTGATGACCGTCAGCGGGCTCTGCAGGTCGTGGGAGACGATGCCGGCGAAGCGGTCCAACCGCTCGACGGTCTCCTCGAGTTCCCGCCGGCGCTCGACGCGGTCGGAGACGTCCCGCAGCATCGCGATCATCCGCGTCGGCTCGCCGTCGCCATCCGGGTCGAGCGCCGCCCCGGAGATCTCCGTCGGAACCTCCCGTCCGTCCTTCGTCACACAGCTCAGGTCGTCGGTGAACCCCTCGCCCTCCTCGCGGACCTGGGAAATGAACTCCTCGCGGACGCGGTCGACGTCGTCGGGGTGGATGTCATCGGGATGCATCGACAGCAGCTCCGCCCGGGAGTAGCCCAGCAGCTCGCAGGCCGCCGGGTTGACGTCGAGAAACGCCTCCGTCTCCAGGTCGACGATCATCACCGCGTCGTTGTTGTGCTCGAAGATCTTCCGGTACCGGTCCTCGGGAGCGACGGCGGCCGGCGTCTCCTCCTGCGGCGGCCCGTGGTCGGGCCTCTCGGTCATGTGTTACCGTAGTGGCGTATCGTGATATATATCCGTGGTCCGCGTGCGGCCCCTCCGTCCACGACGGGGCACGGACCGGTCGCGCCGGACCGCACGACCGCTACCGTTTACCGCTCGCCGTCCGTCGAGCCACGCATGGAGTCGGCTCCGGGATTCCACTCGCTGGAGGAGGAACGGACGGCGTCGCTCTCGGTCGACGGCTCGTTGCCGGACTGGCTCGACGGGAGCCTCATCCGCAACGGCCCGGGGGCGTTCTCGGTCGCCGGCGGCGACACCGTCGACCACTGGTTCGACGGGCTGGCGATGTGCTACCGGTTCGGCTTCGACCCCGGCAGCACCGACGCCGTCCACTACCGCAACCGGTTCCTCGAGACGGACGCCTACCGGGAGGCGCAGGCCGGCGAGTTCGACGGTGGCTTCGCCACCGGCGAGACGACGCTCCGGGAGCGGCTGGCGGGGCTGCTCGACGAGCCGTACGACAACACCAACATCATCGTCGAGCGGGTCGGCGACCGGTATCTCGCGCTGACGGAGTCGCCGCGGGCGGTCGTCGTCGACCCGGAGACGCTGGGCGTGGTCGACGATATCCAGTACGACGGGCCCGAGCCGGCCGGCCAGCTGGCGTGTGCGCACCTGAAGCGCGACCCGGCGACGGGGACGCTGTTCAACGTCGAGACGGAGTTCGGCCGCACCAACCGCTACCACGTCCACGCGCTCGACGGCGGCGAGCGGCGGCACGTCGGCAGCGTCGAGACGGACGAGCCGGCGTACATGCACAGCTTCGCGCTGACGCCGCGGTACGTCGTGCTCACGGAGTTCCCGCTGCGGGTCGACCCGCTGCGGTTCCTCCGGCCGGGCCGGCAGGGGCCGTTCATCGAGCAGTTCGAGTGGGAGCCGGAGCGGGGGACGCGGGTGGTCGTCGTCGACCGGACGAGCGGCGAGGTCGTCGCCGAGCCGGTGACGGAGCCGCTGTTCGGCTTCCACCACGTCAACGCCTTCGAGCGGGACGGCGGGACGGAGCTCGTCTTCGACCTCGAGACCATCCCGGACGCGACGGCGATCGGAGAGCTGACGCTGGAGACGCTCCGGGAGGGCGAGCTCGACGCCATCGCCGGCCGGCTGGAGCGGTTCACCGTCGACCTCGGCGGCGCGACCGGCGGCGACCGCTACCGGACGGGCGAGGCGACCGTCCGCCGGGAGATGCTGTACGACGACGGCACCGCGCTGCCGACCGCTTCGCCGGCGCGGTGGTGTCGGCCCCACCGCTACGTCTACGCGATGAGCATGGACCAGCCGGCCACCGAGTGGGCGACCGGCGTGCTGAAACAGGACACCCGGACGGGCGACGTCGTCGAGTTCGACGACGGCGGCGACTACTTCGGCGAGCCGGTGTTCGTCCCCGCGCCCGACGGTCCGGAGGACGCCGGCGTCGTGCTCGCGGTCGCGCTGGACGTCGACGCCGAGCGCTCCCGGCTGCTCGTGCTCGACGGCGAGCGGTTCGAGGAACGCGCGCGGGTCGACCTCCCTCACGCCGCCCCGTTCGACTTCCACGGCCGGTACTTCCCGGAGCTCCGGGCGGCCTGAACGGACGTGTCACCCCCGGGCGCTCAGGCGGGCGTCCGGTGCTCGGGGCCGCCGGCCGGCAGCCGGCCGGCCGCGTAGAGTGCGAGGAGCACGACCACCACGACGCCGACGGCGCCGGCGAGCGTCCGGAAGACGACGGCGTAGGCGAGCCCGCCGTCGACGGCGACGCCGACGGCGCCGGAGCCCAGCGCCTGGACCAGCATCATCGTCGCCGAGTACAGCGAGTAGGCGCTGGCGCGGTGGCGGTCCGGCAGCGACGAGAGCATGTAGGCGTCGACGGCCGGGAACAGCGAGTGGACGACGTAGCCGAGCAGGAGGCTGACGGCGGCGACGGCGAGGAGCCCCTCGGCGACGGTCAGGGCGACCACCGCGACGACGAAGGCGCCGACAATCGACAGCAGCAGCGGCACGTTCGGCACGCGGTCTGCGAGCCGGCCGGTGAGGACGAACGCCGGCACCCCGGCGGCGAACATCGCCGACAGCAGCGTCCGGCCCGTCGCCGGGCCGATACCCTTCGCGACCGCGAGGTAGTCGCCGTAGAGGTTGAACAGGCCGTTCCACAGGAAGCCGGCGCCGCCGAGGAAGGCGATGCCGGTGAGCACGATGGGCCACTGCGCCCGGCCGGCCGCCAGCAGGCTCCGGTCGGCGGCGCCGGCCTCGGGCAGCTCCGTCCGCCGGGCCGCGACCACCAGCGCCGTCGTCGCAGCTGCCGCGACGCCGGCGACACAGAGGAACGTCGTCCGCCACTCGCCGACCAGCAGGATGCCGCTGACCGCCAGCGGCGCGCCGACGGCCGCCAGCTGGCTGGCCATGCCGTGGACGCCGATGGCGCCGCCGACCCGCTCGGGGAACAGCTCGCTGACCAGCGGGTTGGCGGCGATGAAGTACATCCCGCTGGACAGCCCCATCAGGAAGGCGCCGGCCGCGAGGTGGAGCCGCGAGCCGGCCAGCGCCGTGAAGACCGACGTGCCGACGAGCAGCGCTCCCGTCGCCGCGATGACGCGGTGGCGGGCGACCCGCGTGAGCAGGTAGCCGGTCGGCAGCCGCGGCGCCGCGCTGCCGAGCCAGGCGGCGCTGGTGACGATTCCCAGCGACGCCGCCGTCACCCCGAGGTCGGCGGCGACGGGCTGGACCAGCGGCGCGAAGACAACCCGTGCGAGGTTGACCAGAAACACCATCGCACAGAGGGAGCCGAACAGCTCGCGGCGGGACACACCG
>JAHENN010000028.1 GCA_018609665.1 Haloarculaceae archaeon
GACCTCCGGCGGGTCGAACGGGAGGCCCGCCGCGACCTGGCGCAGGTCACCTCGACGCTCGGCAACACCGCAGCGTTCTTTGGCCCGCTCGTCGGCGGCGCGACGGTCGCCCTCGCCGACGCCGTCGGCACCGCCGAGACCCTTGAGGGCGGCGCCCCGGAGACGGCCGGACTCGGCCTCGCCGTCGGCGCGTACGTCCTGCTGCTCTCGGTGCTGCTGACCGCGCTGTCGACGGGGCTCGCCCGCGGGCTCGACCGGGCGACGGTCGGCTACCGGACAGGCGCCGCGCTGCTGGCCGCCACGACGACGTATCTCGTCGCGTTCCGCGCGACCGCCATGGTGGCCGGAGGTTTATGAACGAGACCGCGACCAACCCGCCACATGTTCGAGGCGCCAGTCGACGCCTGGTACGTCTGGGTCGGGCTCGCGGTCGTCGCCGGCACGGCCGCGAGCGTCGTGACCGCGATGCCGGCCGCGGCACCGCCGGACGCGACGGGGGCCGCCGAGACGGTCGATGTCGTCGCTGCCGCCGACCACGCCACGGTCGAGGAGCGACCGCTGCCGAACGCCGAGGCGATGCGCGTTGGCGTCGACTCGCTGTCGCTCCGCGGCCCCGGCGGGACGACCCACGCCCGGTTCGGGTACGGCCCCGTGACGCCGGCCGAAGACGGTCCGCTGGCGGCGGTGCTGCACGGAACGCCGCCGGAGCGCGCCTTCGATTCGCCGGCCGCGTTCCGACGTGCCGCCGCCGCCGAGCGCGACCGTCGGCCGCGGTGGACCGACGCCGACCGCCTCGTCGTCAGACGGATTCGATGGGAGGAGGTCGATGTCGTCCTCGTCGGATAGGGCGCAGACGGAGCCGCTTGCCGCCCTCGTCGCCGTCTTCGCGCTCGGCGTCGGGCTGTCGCTCTACGCCGGGGCGATTGACGCGACGCTGCCGGCGCTGACGACCGACCGGGAGATGGCGCCGTACGCCGCCGACCGGCTCGTCGCCGAATCGTCGGCCTTCGGCGCCGTCGTGCCGCCGCTCGAGGGCCACCTCGCCGCGGCCCGGCCGACGGGATACGAACTGAACGCCTCGGTCCGGACCGACGAGGGCACCTGGTCCGCCGGCCCCGGCCGGCCGCCGACCCCGGAGTGCGTCGACCGCCACGTCACCGTCCGCGTCGCCCCCGGTCGTGTCCGGCCCGGACTCCTGGAGGTGTGCGTGTGGCCCGCGGCGTGAGCACCGTCATCGACGTGGCGGTCTGTCTGCTGCTCGTCGGGGCGGCGCTGGCGACGCTGTCCGGGATTCCACAGTCGCCGGCCGCGGCCGGGGTCGACGCCGACGCTGCCGCCCGAACCGTTGCGACGACGACGACCGGCGTCCCCGTCGACGGGCGGACGCGACACGGCACGCTCGCGACGCACCTGGCGGGCGCCGCCGTCGCTGGCGCGACGCTCGAGGACCGTCGGCTCGTCGAGACGGCCTACCCCGGGGCGGTCGCCGACGCGACCGCGGCGGCGACCGGCGACCGGGTGTTCGTCACCGCCGACTGGGAGCCGTATCCGGACGCGGCGGTCTCCGGACACCTCGCGGCGGGGCGCCGACCCCCGGAGAGCGCCGACGTGGCCGCGACGACGCTCGTCGTCGACAGCGGCGTCGACGCCCCGACGGCCCCGACGTTCGACGCGCTCGCCCGCGAACTCGCGGCCGCCGTCGTCGACCGGCTGTTCCCGCCGCGGCGCACCCGCGCGGCGCTCGTCGACCCGCGAACGTCGGCCCGGGCCGCGGCGCGGTACCGGACCGCGGCCGCCCGACTCGGGGTCGACGTCGACCGGCCGGTCGCCGACGCCGACGCCGTGGCGGCAAACGAGGCGCTCGCCGCCGGGCTCGCCGCCCGATTCGAGCCGGAACTGCGCGACCGGTACCGGACGCCGGAGGCGGCCGCTGCCGCGCTCACGGTCGAGGAGGTCGAGGTCGTCGTCAGGCGGTGGGAGCGATGAACGACCGGGCCCGCGTTCCGTTCGCGCTCGTCGGCGTGCTCGTGCTCGTCTCGAGCACGACGCTGGCCGCGACGGTCGTCACCGACGACCCCTCCTCGACCCTCGCGGTCGACCGTGCCATGGACGGCGCGACGGACGAGACGGTGACGGCCCTGCGGACCGCGGCGGACGACGCGGCGACCCAAACGGCGTCGAACCCGGTCACCGCCCCCGCGAACACCACCGCTGGCCGCGCTCTCGACGAGGACCGGCCGTTCCGGGACGCGCTCCGGCTACGGACTTACTTCCTGGCGCGGGACCGTCTTGAGACGGTCGCGGTGCGCCGCGGCGGCGTCGTCGCCAACGCCTCGCTGCCGCCGGTCGAGCCGACGACGGAGGGCTACCGGTCGGCGATCGAACGCGTCCGCGTCGAGCGGGCCGGGCCGAACGGGACGGCGCTTCGCGTCGAGATACGCGGCGTCCGGTTGACCGGTACCCACGAGGGCCGGACCGTCGCCAGCGAGGAGCTGTCGCCGACGTTCGTGGTCGCGAACCCGGCGTTGCTGCTGCACGACCGGACCGAGCGCTTCGAGCGGCGGGCGAACGCGCCGGTGACTCGCCCCGGCCTCGCACAGCGGCTCACGGCCCGGCTCTACCCCATCGCGTGGACCCGCGGTTACGCGCAGTACGGCGGCGCGCCGATAGCCAACGTCATCGCGACCCGCCACGTCGAGTTCGCGACGAACGACGCCCTGCTGGCCGAGCAGCGGGCGGCCTTCGGGACGGCCGACCCAGAGGGCGACCGGGGAGTCGCCGCCGCCGGCCGCCGGGTCGCGACCGAGGACCTGATAGCGGGAACGAAACTCAACGACCGGTGGACGGAAATCGTCCTCTCGGAGCCGGACGGTTCCGACTCGGCCGCGGCGTCGCGACGGCGCCGCGACGACTGGCGCGAGCCGCCGGCCGACCCGTCGGTCACGGTCGGCGTCAACGCCTCCGCGGACCGTGCCTTCGCCGACGCCGTCGGCATCGACGGCGGCGACGACCTCGCCCGGGCAATCGAGCGTGCTCACACGGTCCAGGCGCGGACCGTCGTCGAGACCTCCCGCCTGGGGAGCGACGTCCGGCAGACCGGGCGGCCGGGCGGCTCGTGGCGCTTCGTCGGCGAGCGGACCACGCGCCGCGTGACGCTCGAGCCGACCGGCGGTCGGCCGCCGACCGCCCCGGGCTGGGAGACCAGAGACGGTGCGTCGTTCCGGGCCACGGAGGTCGAGACGACGACGCGGTCGTGGCGGCGCGACGACGAGCGGACGACGACGACGGAGGTCGTCGAGCGGACCTACCACGTCCGCGTCGCGGTCCAGGCGCGCACCGTCCCGGTCCGTGGTGCTCCGGAGGGCTCCCTCGACGGGGCGCTGTCGGGGGCGACCGAGCGCGCCGTCGACGACGCCGCCGACGAGGCTGGCGGGGTGACGGGTGCAGCGAGGCGGGCGGTCGCCGGCGACGACGCCTCGGCGACCGCGAACGCGACCGCCGACCCGACCGTCGACCGGGCGACCGTCGAGGCCGACGTTCGGACGCTCCGGGAGCGGACCCGGTCCCTCTCGACGACCGTCCCGGCGACCGAACTGGCGGCGGGTCGGGTCAACCCGCCCCGGCGACTCCACGAGACCCTGACCGCCCGTCGCGACAGGCTGCGCGGCGAGGCCGACCGGTCGGCCGCCGAGCGGGCCCGCGTGGCGGCGCGCGTGGCGTATCTGGACGCGCTCGACCGACGCCTCGCCGCGCGGGCGGAGCGACACGAGACTGTGAACCGCGGCGTCGGCGACGAACTCGCCGACCACATCGACCCGGCACGGCTCGACGGCGCGCTTGCGGCCCACCGTTCGGCCTCGCGGTCGCCGTCGAAGCGCTACGAGGACCCGGCGGGGAACCTCTCGCTGGCCGTCGAGACCGGCCCGTCGTACCTCCCTACCAGCCCGGTCCGGCGCGACCAGATCGACGCCCGCGGCGGAGGGACGGTCCACCCGCTGGCGACCCGGAACCTGAACGTCTTCGCCTCCCCGCACGGACAGATCGTGGAGTCGATCTTCGACCGATTGCCGGTTCTCGGTGACGACACCGTCTCGCTCGCGACGGCCGCGCAGGTCCTCGCCGAGCTGGACGGCGACGAGCCGCGGTACGACGCCCTGCGGGCGGAGGTCGCGGGCGCGAATCGCCACGTCCGGGGTGAACTGGTCGCCGCGATGACCGCCGAAGGGGTGTCCGAGTCGGCGGCGCGGGCAGCGCTGGAGACCGACGCCTCGACCGCCGCCGAGGCGAAGGCGCTGGCCAACGGCTCGGCGTCGGAGCGAGCCGTCGAGCGGGTCGGCGGCGACGGGGTCGACCGGGACCGTCTGCGCGTCAGGCTCCGGACGGCCCGCGAGGCGGCACTGACCGACGAGGCGGCCAGGCCCTCCCTGTCGGCGACCGACGGGGCCGCCGAGGCGCTGAAGGAAGAACTCCGGGCGGGGTTGCAGTCGACCGCCGAGACGGGCGCCGAGACGGCCATCGAGAAGGGGAAGCGGCGGGTGCTCGGCGACCGGCTGGGCTCGCTGCCGGCCGGACTGCCGCTGGCACCGCCGCTGACCGGCTGGTACGCGACCGCCAACGTCTGGTACGTCGAGACCGCCGGCACCTACGAGCGGTTCGTCGTCCGGAGCGACCGCGGCGACGCCCGGGGACCGACCGCCTACTTCCGGGAGGGGCGGGTGTCCTGGCTCGACCACGGCGACCGGCGGCTGCGGCTCGGCCGCGACGACCGCGTCTCCTTCCGGACGGAGACGGTCGTCGTGGTCGTGGTTCCGCCCGGCCGGAGCGGCGTCGGCGACACCGACGGCGTCCCCGACGAGCGCTCGCCGGGATGGCCGCCGGACGAGGAGGGCGACGGGTGACCGGTCGCCCTGCTTCCCGCCCGCGACGCGGCCCCCGAACGCAACCGGGAGTCTTAGGGGCCGAGCCGCCGAAGCACCGCACAACGAACCGGAATGTTCCACGAGATCACCGACGACCCCGGCTCGAAGACGCCGGCGGAGCTCCACGAACTGTACGAGGCGGAACTGCTGGACGTCGTCGACCGGCACGGCCTCGAGGCCGTGGCCGCGGCGTCGGCCGTCGACGAGGCGACGCTGCGTGCGCTCCGCGACGGCGACTCGCCCGAACTGGAACTGGAGGCCGCCGCGTCAGTACTGGCGGTGGCCGACGACGCGCCGGACGCCGACACCATCGCGACGGTCTCCCGGGATGCCCTGCTGATGGGCATGACGACGGCGGTACTGGACGTCGAGGCCGTCGCGTCCGGCCTCGGGGGCGACCTCGAGGCCCGCGAGATACAGTCGAAGGTCGAGGGACGGTTCCCGATGACCCTCGAGGAGTTCGCGCTCCTCCACCGGTACATCGACAGCAGGACGTGACGATGCGGGTCGCGATACTCGGCTGCGGCTACGTCGGCTGCGAGCTGGCTCGGCAGCTCCGGCCGGACCACGAGGTCGTCGGTGTCCGTCGCTCTGAGGCGGGGCTGGCGGCCGTCGAGGCGACCGGCGCCGAGGCGGTGCGGGCGGACGTGACGGACGCGGCCGCGCTCGAGCGGGTCCCGGACGCCGACGCGCTGGTCTTCGCGGCCTCCTCCGGCGGCCGGGGCGCCGAGGCCGCCGAGCGGGTCTACGTCGACGGCCTGCGGACGGTCATCGAGACGTTCGGCGCCCGCGAGTCGCCGCCGGAGCGGCTCGTCTACACCTCGAGCACGGGCGTCTACGGCGACCACGACGGCGGCTGGGTCGACGAGACGACGCCGCTCGACCCGACGACGGCGAAGACCGAGGTGCTGGCGGAGGCCGAGCGACTCGCCCGCGAACTCGCGCCGGAGTTCGGCATCGACGGCGGCGTCGCCCGGTTCGCGGGGCTGTACGGCCCGGACCGCTACCGGCTGGACCGGTATCTCGAGGGGCCCGTCACCGAGGGGTATCTGAACATGATCCACCGCGACGACGCGGCGGGGGTCGTCCGGTTCATGCTCGGGTCGACCGACGAGGAGCTCCTGCTGGCGGTCGACGACGAGCCGGTCGACAAGTGGGAGTTCGCGGACTGGCTGGCCGACGCCTGCGACGTCGAGCGGCCCCCGAAACGCACGAAGGCCGAGCGGCTCGCGGACGACGACCTCTCGGCGGCCGCCCGGCGCCGCGTCCGGACGAGCAAGCGCTGCTCGAACGACCGCCTCCGGGCGCTGGGCTACGAGTTCCGGTATCCGACCTACCGCGAGGGATACCGTCCGGCAGCCGAGGCGCACCGGTAAAAATGTTGGCCCGAAGAAACTTGTTGCAACGAGAAAAACCATGACGTATGTACGGCCAGGTGTCCGGTGACCCCGGGGCGGTCGGCGACCGGCTGGTCGGGGCGGTGGTCCAGCAGCCGGCACTGCTGGTCGCGGTCGCCGTCGCGGCCGTCGTGGCGCTCGTGGCCGGGGTGTACCTCCTGCGGCGGTTCACCGCGCCGGCGAGCGAGCGGTTCGTCGCCGCCCTCGAGGACCTCGACGAGACGGCCGTCCTGATGCATCCGAACCCGGACCCCGACGCGATGGCCTCGGCGATGGCCGTCGCGACGCTCGCCGAGTCGGTCGACACCGACGCGACGATACAGTACCCCGGACAGATCCGCCGCTCGGAGAACCGCGCCTTCGAGGCGGTGCTGGAGTGCGAGTTCGACCGCATCGTGACCGACATCGACCTCGCGGCCGACGAGGTCGTCCTCGTCGACCACAACGAACCCCGCGGGTTCACCGGCGCCGACGGCATCGAGCCGTACGCGGTCGTCGACCACCACCCCGGCGACGGCGAGGGACGCGCCTTCACCGACGTCCGTCCGGACCACGGCTCCTGTTCGAGCATCCTCGCGGAGTACCTCGCCGACGGCGGGTACGGGAAAGGCGGCGACCGGCCGCTTCCGTCGCGGCTCGCGACCGGCCTGCTGTACGGCATCCAGTCGGACACGAAATCGTTCACGCGCGGCTGTACGTCCGCGGAGTTCGACGCCGCGTCGTATCTCTTTCCGGCCGCCGACGCCGACCGGCTGAACCGCATCGCCAACCCGGAGATCGACGACGAGACGCTCGAGGTGAAATCCCGGGCGATACGGCGCCGACGGGTCGACGGGCCGTTCCTCGTCAGCCACGTCGGCAGCATCGACACCAGAGACGCCCTCTCGTCGGCCGCGGACGAACTCGTCCGGCTCGAGGGGATCACCGCGGCCGTCGTCACCGGCGAGGAAAACGGCGAGCTACACGCTTCCGGCCGGTCGCAGGACGATCGGGTCCACATGGGCAAGACCCTCGAGGTCGCCTTCGACGGCCTCGAGGACGCCAGCTTCGGCGGCCACTCCCGGATGGGCGGCGGTCGGGTTCCGCTTCCGGACGGCGGGCAGACGGGACCGCCCGAGCTGGCCACCGACGGCGGCTCGACCGAACTCCACACACAGCTGTTCGCGGCGATGAACGGCGAGCTGTAGCTGGGGCATCCGATTCCGGCAGCGTTCGTCGAGTACCTGCCCGCGACGACGGTCGTATCGTGGGGGCGCCGGCTCCCGGTCACCGGTCGTCGAAACATCACCCTGTCCGTGCGTCTCTTGGGGACCGCGGTAGCCGTCGGCCGCGGCGCCGTCCCGCCCGCCGCGGCGTTTTTCTGCGTGACTCCTGTAACGGCAGACATGGCAACCGGGTCGGCGACGCGGGCGTACCGGGACCGCTTCCACGAGCGGTTCGCCCGGACGTACTTCCGCCGCTTCGGCGACTGCCTCGTCTCCTCGGTCGGCGTCGGCACGTACCTCGGCGACGCGACCGACGCCGCCGACGAGCGGTACCACGAGGCGGTCGTCGAGGCGCTGGAGAACGGCGTCAACGTCGTCGACACCGCCGTCAACTACCGCCACCAGCGCTCCGAGCGGGTCGTCGGCCGCGCGGTTGAGGCCGCCGACGTCGACCGCGAGGCGGTCATGCTGGCGACGAAGGGCGGCTTCGTCCCCTTCGACGGCGAGCGGCCGCGGGACGCCGCCGCCTACATCGAGTCCGAGTACGTCGACGCCGGAATCGTCGACGCCGACGACCTGGTGATGGGTAACTCGGTCGCGCCCGACTTCATCGAGTGGAGCCTCGAGCGGTCGCTGTCGAACCTCGGCGTCGATTCGGTCGACCTCTACTACGTCCACAACCCGGAGGCGCAGCTGGCCCGCTTCGACCGCGAGACGGTCTACGACCGCCTGGAGGACACCTTCACGCGCCTCGAAAAGCGGGCGGCGGCCGGCGACGTCGGCCACTACGGCGTCGCCACCTGGGAGGCGTTCCGCGTGCCCGAGGACCACGACAGGTACCTCTCGCTGCCGGAGGTGGTCTCGCGGGCCCGGGCGGCCGCCGACCGCGCCGGGACGACCGGCACCCACTTCCGGGCCGTCCAGCTGCCGTTCAACGTCCACATGGCCGACGCCTTCACGCTGCCCGTCCACGAGGCGGCCGACGGGACCGAGAGCGCGCTGCGGTTCGCCGGCGACGCCGGCCTCGACGTCTTCGCCTCGGCGCCCATTCTCCAGGGCGACCTGGCCGAGCCGGGCGAGATGCCGGAGGCCGTCGCGGCGGAGCTGGCCGGCGACACGCCCGCCCAGCGGGCCATCAACTTCGCCCGCAGCGCCCCCGGCGTGACCTGTGCGCTCGTCGGCACCGGCTCGCCGGAGCACGTCGCCGAGAACGTCGGCGCCGGCGAACACCCGCCGCTGGGGGCCGAGGCGTTCGACGCGGTCTTCGAGTAGCCGCCGCTCAGGACCGGCGCAGGACGACGACGTACGCGCCGCTCTAGGCGAGGTAGAACGCGGCGAAGGTGTAGAGGGCGCCGGCGGTTCGATTCGTTGAAACGGCGCGGCCATCTACGGCCGGTGTGTCCCGCCGCGAGCTGTTCGGCTCCCTCTGTGCGATGGTGTTTCTGGTCAACCTCGCACGGGTTGTCTTCGCGCCGCTGGTCCAGCCCGTCGCCGCCGACCTCGGGGTGACGGCGGCGTCGCTGGGAATCGTCAC
>JAHENN010000029.1 GCA_018609665.1 Haloarculaceae archaeon
CGACGGGGTCGTAGCCGTGCTCGCGGGCGGCGCGTCTGGCCCGGGCGTAGCCGTCGGCGGCGGCGTCCCGGCGGCCGAAGGCGACCTGCCGGGGCGGCGTCCACGCCCGAATCGCCGGCCGGCCGGTCCGCTCGACGAGGTCCGCGGTCTCGCGGGTGACCGCACGGTCGCGGTCGACGTCCGTCAGCGACCCCCGGACCACGTGCATACCCGGAGGTAGGCGCCGACGGTCATAAAACGCCGACGGACGAACCGGCCGCATGGTCACGCTGTCGGGCGACGTGGTGGGTCGGTACGACCGCTTCTCGCTGTTCAACTCGCCGTATCCGGCCCACGACGCCGGCCGGGCCGTCGACCTCTACCCCAGCGACGGTGTCGCGGCGTCGCCGGTCGCCGGCGAGGTGCTGGCGACGCGGACCGTCCGCTGCCCGCCGAGGCCGTACGCGGCCGACCACGACCACCTCATCCTCGTCGACTGCGGCGACGTCGTCGCCCGGCTGCTGCACGTCGACCCGTCCGTCGCGGCCGGCGACCGGGTGGCCGTCGGCGACCCGCTGGGCGAGCTCGTCCGGTCGGGCTTCTTCGGCCGGTGGGTCGACGACCACGTCCACCTGGGCTTCCGTGAGCACGACCAGAACCTCCGGCGGGCGACGGGGTCGCTGCCGCTGACGGTCGACGTCGGGGTCGAGGGCGTCGGCTGGGACGGGACCGGGGAGGTGGTCGAGACCGGGCCGACCCACGTCCGGCTGGACGCCCCGCGGCTCGACCGGGGCCGGGGGTTCGCGGCCCTCGGGAGCGACGACGGGACGCCGCTGGACGGCGGGCTGGTCCACTACGCCGGCGGCGGCGCGCTGACGAGCGCCGAGGGGACGGTGTCGTTTCTCGGCACGCCGGTCGGGCGGGCCGACGGCCGCCGCGTCGAGTGGGCCGACGTGGCGCTGTCCGTCGCCGACGACGCCGGACGACGACGGGCGACGGGGCTGTCGCTGTTCGCCTCGCAGGTCCGGTTCGGGGCGAAAATCGTGTTCCACGAGGGTCACGACCTCTCGGTCGGGGACCGGCTGACGGTGTCGGTCGAGCCGGCGGCCGACCCGGTCCGGCTGGGGTGACGGCTCGGCGCGCGGGTCGCGCCGGCCGTCCGGCGCGAGGCCGATCAGCCGTCGCCGTGGCGCTCTCGGTGTCGGTCCTTCAGCCGCTGGTAGGTCTCGTCCTCGCGGACCGCCTCGAGGTGCTCCTTGAACACGAGGGCGGCCTCCCGCTTCTCCGGGTCGGCCCACTCCTCGGCCTCGCGTTCGCCGCCGTCGTCGTCGTACTTCTTGCCGCCGGGGTACTTGGCGTAACGCATCGCCCGCGTGTACCCCATCTGGAGGTACTTCCGGGCCATGTCCATGCCGACGAAGTCCTCGGCCTCGCGGTAGTCGCGGAACCGGTCGTGGATGGCCTCGGCGGCCTCCTCGGCGGTCTCGCGGTCCTCGTATCCCCACAGCGGGAGCAGCTCCGATTTGTACGGCTCGATCTTGAAGACGCCCCGCTCGCCGCGCCCGATGTCGTACTCCTCGGGGTGCTTCCGGAAGTCGATGTCGTACTCCGGGCCGCCGTCGCCGCTCACGTCCGCGGTCTGTGGGCGGCGCGTTACAATAGCTACGTTGCCGGAAGAGGATGCCGTGACCGGCGGCGAACGGCCGGCCGGCGGCCCTCAGGCCGGCACGTTCGTCGCGACGAGCCACGCGGCGATGCCCAGGAGCACGACTCCCGAGGCGACGCGGGTGTACCGGCTCTCGCCGCCGAGCCGGCCCGACAGCGCGCCGACGCCGCCGAGGTAGGCGGCCGTGATCCCGGCGTACAGCGCACCGAGGACGACCATGCCGGCGGCGGGCGCCGACTCGGGGGCGAACCCCGGGAGGAACGCCAGGAAGAACAGCGCCACCTGCGGGTTGAGGACGTTGACGGCCAGCCCCTGGAGGTAGGGACTGCCGTCGGGGTCGCGGGCCTCGGCGGCCGGGGTGCGGAGCGCCCGGACGCCGAGATACGAGAGGTAGACGGCGCCGCCGAGGACGACGACGGTGCGGGCCGCCGGGACCGCCCGGAACAGCGCCGCCAGGCCGACCGCAGCGGCGACGGTGTGGACCAGAACGCCCGTGGCGACGCCGAGCGCCGAGAGGACGCCGGCGCGGGTCCCGTCGCCGGCCCCCCGGGCGAGGACGTAGGCGGTGTCCGGCCCCGGCGAGAGGATGAGCGCGACGGCGGCCGCGAGGTAGACCGCAAGCGTCGTGACGTCGAACACGCCGACCGGTTGCGCCGGGTCGGGCAAGTCGCTGTCGGCTCCCCGGCCGTCGGCCGGCGACCCGCCCCGGCGGCTCCGGCGAGGGCCGCCCGCCGGCCGCGGCCACGAACGAAGCCTTTACCGGCTGGACCGTCTACGGCCGGCAAATGGTACTCGACGATCTGGGCAGTTCCCTCCGGGGAACACTCGACAAGCTACAGGGCAAATCCCGGCTCAGCGAGGAGGACGTCGAGGAGGTCGTCACGGAGATCCAGCGCTCGCTGCTGTCGGCCGACGTCGACGTCGACCTCGTGATGGAGCTGTCCGACGCCATCCGCGAGCGGGCCCTCGCCGAGGAGCCGCCGGCCGGCACGACCGCCAAGGACCACGTCCTGAAGATCGTCTACGAGGAGATGGTCGACCTCGTCGGCGAGTCGACGGACCTGCCGCTGGAGGAGCAGACCATCGTGCTCGCCGGCCTCCAGGGGTCGGGCAAGACCACGACCGCAGCGAAGATGGCGTGGTGGTTCTCGAAGAAGGGGCTGCGGCCGGCGGTCATCCAGACCGACACGTTCCGGCCCGGCGCCTACGACCAGGCCGAGGAGATGGCCGAGCGCGCCGAGGTGGAGTTCTACGGCGACCCCGACGCCGACGACCCCGTCGAGATCGCCCGCGAGGGCATGGCGGCGACCGAGGACGCCGACGTCCGTATCGTCGACACCTCCGGACGGTCGGGGCTGAACGACGAACTGGTCGAGGAGCTGAAACGCATCGAGGCGGCCGTCGAGCCGGACCGCAACCTGCTGGTGCTGGACGCCTCCATCGGCCAGAGCGCCAAGGAGCAGGCCGAGGCCTTCGGCGACGCCGTCGGAATCGACGGCGTCGTCATCACGAAGCTCGACGGGACGGCAAAGGGTGGCGGCGCCCTCGCCGCGGTCGACCAGACGGACTCCTCGATCGCCTTCCTCGGGACCGGCGAGGAGGTCAAGGACGTCGAGCGGTTCGAGGCCTCCGGCTTCATCTCCCGGCTGTTGGGGATGGGCGACCTCAAGCAGCTCTCCGAGCGCGTCGAGCGCGCCATGGAGGAGACCCAGGAGGAGGAAGACTGGGACCCCGAGGACCTGATGCAGGGGGAGTTCACGCTGAAGGACATGCGCAACCAGATGAACGCGATGAACAAGATGGGGCCGCTCGACCAGGTGATGGACATGATCCCCGGCCTCGGCGGCGGCCTCAAGGACCAGCTGCCGGACGACGCCATGGACGTCACCCAGGACCGGCTCCGGAACTTCGAGGTCATCATGGACTCGATGACCGAAGACGAGCTGGAGAACCCCCGCTCCATCGGCCAGAGCCAGATCGAACGCATCGCCCGCGGCTCCGGCACCGACGAGGAGACCGTCCGGGAACTGCTCGAACAGCACAAGATGATGAGCCGGATGATGAAGCAGTTCCAGGGGATGGGCGACGGCGACATGCAGCGGATGATGAAGCAGATGCAGGGCGGCGGCGGTGGCGGCGGGATGGGGGGCATGGGGCCGTTCGGCGACTGAGCGGTCGTTCCGTCGCGTGGCTCACTTTCAGCGAGCGCTCTCACTCGACGGCGCAGCTTCGTTACGACGAGCGTGCGCACGGTACGGGTGGTTCGTCTATGATTTCGGTGAGATGAACCGCAATCCCTCGAACGCCCTCGCGCCGCTCGCCCGTTCAGTCCACCAGGGACGGCCTGCTGGAAAGCCGAGTTCTGGCGGACTGAACGGGCGAGGCCCGCGTGGCGGCTGAGCCGCCACGCCGTGAGGCGGTCGGCGGAGCCGACCGCCCGCTCCGGGAAGCCCGGCGACGGTGAGCCGAACGCTGGACGACCGGCGGTCGTCCGTGATCACGAAAATCTTCGAATTTCGGACGACAGCGAGCCGTCGCGAGGCCCCGAGCGGAGCGAGGGACCGCGGAGTGGCGAACGGCGAGCGGGCGGTCGACCGACGGGAGACCGCCAGCCGTGCGAGCGGTGACCGGAGGGAACCGCGAGCATCGCGAGCCGTGAGCCGCGCGACCGGACCCCGCCGAGGGCTTTCGAGGGCCTCGGGTCAATTCTGACGTGAGCGTCTCTGTCCGTTTTAATACACTCCCTCTACGGAACGATTCCGCGCGAACTACCCTATCGCCGGGAACGTGGCCGGGACGTGACGCAGTCGCTCCGTGACCGGACGCCGCAGGACCGTGCCACCAACCGTCAGGCGTCCCGCTCGGGGCCGCCGGCGTAGACGACGGTGCCGCGGGCGGGGTCGAGCCACCGGAGCGCCCGGGCAACCGTCCCCTCGTCGGCGGCGACGACCGCGCGGACGGCCCGGGCGCCGGCCAGCCACCCGCGGAGGTAGGTGGCGTCGCCGTCGGCGTCGTAGCCGACGAGGGCGGTCCGGCGGCGGCCGCCGGCCCGGAGACCGACGACGAGATAGCGCCGCACCGCGAAGTCGGCGTCGACGACGTACAGCGCCTCGTGTTCGAGGGGGTCGAGCCGCCGGCAGACCGCCGCGAACGACAGTCCGGTCGCGAGCGGTTCCGGGTCGACGGCGTGACGGCGGTCGTCGGACAGCCGGCCGCCGGCCGGCTCCAACAGGTCGGCGGCGCGCTCCCGCAGCCGGCCCTCGTCGGGCGGGCCGCCGAACGGCGTCTCCGGCGCGAGGCCGTCGGGGTCGGGCGGCCAGTGGGCGTAGTGGAGGTCGTAGCCGTCGCGGTCGTAGGCGACGAGCGTCCGGTGTCCCATGGCGGCGGTGGCCGCGGCTTCGGGCATAAACCCACGTCAGGCGTAGCCGTCCGGGACCTCGACGCCCTGTCCGGGGTCGATGCCCTGCAGCACCTCGACGGCGTCGAGCAGGTCCTGGCTCGTCACCTGGCCGACGAACCGGCCGTCCTCGACGACGAGTACGCGGTCGCTCGTCGCCCCGCTCATCGCCCGCAGCGCCTCGAAGGCGTCGTCCGTCGGGGCGACCGACGGCGGCGCGCCGTCCATCACGTCGGCGACGGTCCGGCCGGCGCGCTCCCCGGGCGGCACCGCCCGGGCGGCCGCCGGCGTCACGAGGCCGGTGACCGTCCCGCGGTCCATCACCGGGTGGGCGGTCGTCCGGCCGGCGGCGACGCGGTCGAGGAACTCCTCGACGGTGGCGTCCGGCGTCACCGTCCGGACGTCCGCCGACATCAGCTCCCGGACGGTCATCCCGCCCAGCAACTCCCGGAGGACGGCCGCCCGCGACTCGGCGCCGGCGGCGACGTAGACGAACATCGCCACCAAGAGTACGACCGGCGCGAAGGAGACGACGGCCGCCAGCGCCAGCAGGATGGCCGTCCCCTTGCCGACGGTCGCGGCCGTCCGGGTCGCCTCCGCGTACGGCCGCGACCGGGCCAGAAGCGCCCGCAGCACGCGGCCGCCGTCCATCGGGAACGCCGGCAGCATGTTGAACACCGCCAGCGAGACGTTGATCACCGCCAGCCAGCCGACGAGGAAGACGATGACCGGGTCGGCCGGCGCGACGAACAGCAGCCCGTAGCAGCCAGCCGCCAGCAGCAGGCTCGTCGCCGGCCCCGCCAGCGCCACGTAGAACTCGACGTTCCAGTCCTCCGGCAGGTCCTCCATGTGGGCCATCCCGCCGAAGATCCACAGCGTGATGGAGGTGATGGTGACGTCGTACCGCCGGGCGGTCCAGGAGTGGCCGAGCTCGTGGAGCAGGACCCCGACGAACAGCCCGACGGCGCCGACGACCCCGACCACCAGCGGCGTGTTCCCGGCCTGCAGGGCGGCGACGTCGACGGCGCGCGGCGAGATCCGCTCGACGACGCCGGCGTACAGCGACAGCTGCGCGGGGCGGCTGATGAGCCACGCCAGCACGGGCAGAAAGACGACGAACGTGACGTTGAGCCGGACCGGAATCCCGGTGACGGTCCCGACGTTGAAGTTCCGCATGCCGGCAAATCGCGGCGCGGTCACAAAAGCGCGCGGACCGGGGCGGCAAATCGCGCGGACCGACGGCGCCGTCGCGGGCGTGCGGCGCTCCGTGGCCGTGGGGAGGGGGCGTTACTTCCCGCGGTTGTCGTTGGCGCGGATGCTGGGGCTGGTCTTCTCGGTGCCCTTCCCGCGCTGCTGCTGGCCGCGGCCGCGCTGGCCGGCCGACGTCCGGCCGCGGAACGCCCGGCCGCGCTGGCTGTCGTCGCAGATCCAGTCGAGGTCGTCGTCGTTCTGGATGGCGCCGTGCTCCGGGTCCAGCAGGATGACCTCGAACCACTTCTGGGAGCCGTCCTCGCCGACCCAGTAGCTGTTCAGGACGCGCAGGTTCCGGAACTTCCGGGAGGCCCGCTCCTCGCCGATGCGCTGGAGGTTCTTCCGGCGGGTGATCTTGTTGACGCCCTGCCGCTTCGAGCGGCGGCCGGCCTTGAACCGCTGCTTGCGGGCGCTGCCCTTCCGGACCGACACCCGGGCGACGACGACGCCCTGTTTGGCCTTGTAGCCGAGCGACCGCGCCCGGTCGAGCCGGGTGGGGCGGTCGATGCGCTCGATGGCGCCCTGGTCGCGCCACTCCTGCTGGCGCTGCCACTGCAGTTCGGCGAGCTTTCCCTCCTTCGGCGTCTTCCACGCCTCGCGGATGTGCGAGTAGAAGCTTCGTGTCATGTGTTCACCACGGGCGTTGCGTGGTTCAACCCGTGGCGGCTGCCGCGGGTCACATCCCGACCTGCGTGTACAGGCGCCCGCTGGTGCCCGTCATCCAGCGAGTTGGCGGTGATACTCCGCGATGTCGCTTAAGCACTTCGGAACGCCGCCGGCGTCGCGGGCGCAGCCGGAGTATTAAGGCTTAACATTTCTCCGGGACCGATTTGTTACATGAGCGTCGTCAGCGTCTCGATGCCGGAGGAGCTGGTCGAGCGCATCGACCGGTTCGCGGACGAGCACGGCTACACCGGCCGGAGCGAGGTGATCCGGGAGGCGAGCCGCGACCTGCTCGGGGAGTTCCAGGACCGGTCCCTCGAGGACCGCGACCTGATGGGCGTCGTCACCGTCCTCTTCGACTACGAGACGACGACCGTCGAGGAGCAGATGATGCGTCTCCGCCACGAGCACGAGGAACTCGTCGCCTCGAACTTCCACAGCCACGTCGGCGGCCACCACTGCATGGAGCTGTTCGTCCTCGACGGGTCGCTGGAGGAGATTTCGACGTTCGTCGGGAAGATTCGCGCGACGCAAGACACCCTCACCGTCGACTACTCGGTGCTGCCGGTCGACGACTTCGGCCCGCTGGCGGACATGGACTGACCCGGCCGCTCGCGGTGGGTTTTTGACGGCGGTAGCCCACGGCACGCAGGCCGATACGGCGCGGTCCGACGGCCCTTGGTCGCCCCGGTCGACGTGGCCGGATTTCCTATCGCGACATGCGATTTACGCCCCGCGGAACACCGAGTCAGCCGGCGACGCCGTCGAAGCTGTCGTCGGCGAGCTCGCCGGCGATGACCCCGGGGTCGAGGTCGGGCGTCTCGTTGGGGTACTTCCGCTCGAAGTAGCCGAGCAGGTTCTCGACGTCCCGCTCCAGCAGCTCGTCGCTGTTGTCGTGGTCGGTCGGCACCGCCTGCGGCCAGTCGAAGACCGTCACGCCGTCCGTCGAGACGAAGACGTTGTACTCGCTCATGTCGGCGTGGACGTAGCCGGCCCGGTGGGCACCGGCCATCTCCTCGAGCACGAGCTCCAGGACGCCGACGACCTGCTCGGGGGTGAGGTCGGCCCGCGACAGCTCGACGCCGTCGACCCGCTCCATGACGATGGCGTGGCGGTTCTGGTCGACCGGCTTCGGCACCGACACGTCCGGGTAGAGCCCCCGGAGGGCGTCGTACTCCCGCTCGGCGGCCTTCCGGGCGGTGTAGAGCCACGAGAGGTGCTCCTTGTCGGCGGTGTAGTCCCGCTCCTTCTGGACCTCCCGGAAGTTGGTGTACCCCTCGCGGTGGTACTTCAGCGCCAGCGGCTCGAACGACCGCGCCTCGTAGACGTCGCTTTCCTTGCCGACGCCCAGCGGCGCGCCGACGCCGTCGACGGTCTCCCGCTCGGCGAACGTGTGCAGCGCCAGCGCGTCGTACCCCTCGAACGTCAGCCGGTAGCCGGTGTACTGGATGGTCTTGCGCTCGACGAGTTCGCGGTCCATACAGCGGTCGATCCGGTAGTCGACCTCCCCGTCGTCCAGCCGGGAGAACTCCGAGATCTTCCCCGTCGCGACCCACTCGGAGAACCGCATCCCGTGTTCGATCCCCGACAGCAGGTGGAAGTCCTCCGGCTCCAGCTCGGCCATCTGCGTCGCGACGTTCTGGACCATCTCTCCCGGATGTAGCGCGTGCACGGGCAAAAGCGCCTCGTGTACGGCGCCGCCCCCGGTAAACCGTATGTGACGATA
>JAHENN010000030.1 GCA_018609665.1 Haloarculaceae archaeon
CGACGTCGAGCGTCGGGTCGATGGTCTCGTCGTACCACTCCCGGTACCGGTTGGTCTTCTTCAGCGCGTCGGTGTAGTCGCTCAGCGCCTCCCCGTAGGCCTCCTCGTCGTCGAAGGCCTCCGGGCGGGGCTGGCGGCCGATTTCCTCGGCCAGCCGGTCTTCGATCTCCGTGTCGCGGGTGATGTGCCGGTAGGCGAGGACGGCGGCCTTCCGGACCATCCCCGGGAACGGCGTGTGGAACGGCCCGAGCCGGAAGTCGTCCGGGTGGATGTCGCCGCCGACGGACTCGTAGTCGACAAGCGCCTCCCGCATCCGCGCGAGGTAGACCTTCACCGACCGCTTGCCGTCGACGCTGGGGAACTGCTGCTGCGGCTTGAGGAAGTCCGTCTCGTCGGCGCTGCCGTAGCCCTGCTCGGTCGACAGCTCCACGAGGTCCGGATCCTCGTCGATGAGCATCGCGACGGCGCCGGCGCCCTGCGTCGCCTCGCCGGGGTCGTCCCGCGCGTACAGCGCGGTGTCGGTGGCGACGACCAGCGCCGCACGGCCGCGGTTGCGGCCCGCGCGGATCCAGTTGTAGGCGTCGTCGATGCTCTGGGTGCCGGCCACGCAGGCGAACTTCCGTTCGCCCTTGTTGGCGTGGTGGAAGTCGCCGTCGAAGACCTGCTCCAGACAGCCCGCGATGTACGTCGAGACGGGCTTGGAGTGGTCGAAGGCCGACTCCGTGCCGACGTCGATGCGGCCGATGTCCTCGGGTTCGAGCCCCTTCCGCTCCATCAGCCGGTGGGCCGCGTTGGCGCCCATCGTCACGATGTCCTCGTAGGTGTCCGGCAGGGAGCTGGCGTACAGCCCCAGCCCCTTCGTGTACTTGCCGGGGTCGTCGCCCATCTCGGGGGCGAACGTCTCCGCGAGGTCCAGTTTCAGCTTGCCGGTGTGGATCTCGACGCCGTCGATACCCACGCTTCGGTCGGTCATGGACGGCTACAGACGCGACCGGTACAAGTGTTTGTCGACCTGAAGTTCGTCGATTGTCGAAGTACTTCCCCTCTCGGCCGGGCCGACCGTCGCAGCCGGTCGCCCCGGCACATAGTGGACACGGCCACTCGACCGGGGTCAACCGGCTGCGATGGCCGTGCGGTCGCCGATCATAAACACGTCCGTTCCCCCGGCCGTGCCGGAATCACGTGACGCCGGTTTTCTCGTTGACCTTGCTGATGCCGGTATCCTTCACCGTCTGACCCCCGGCGACATCGTCGACGTACTTCAGGTCCTTTCCGTCGAGGAACATGACCTCCAGTTCGCCGTCCTCGTCCCAGTCGACCGCAGCGACGGGGACCTTGTTGACGTTGGCACGGACGAGTACCTCCTCGTTCCCGTTGCTGTCGACGAGAACGAGCCGGTTCGACGAGTCGGCCACCGGAATCCGGGACGTTCCGTCGCCGTCGAAGTCGGCCGGCCGGCCGAGCCCGATGCCGTTGTTGCTCCCGAGACCGTTGGTGAGGGGAATCTTCGTTCCCGTCGCGCTGCCGGGTCCGGCGCCCGGTTCGAAGTACCGGAGCGCCTGGCTGCCGTCCGCGTAGACGAGTTCTTTGGTGTCGTCGCCGTCGACGTCTCCGGGTCCCGCCACGGCGCTGACCTGGTTGTTCGGTTCCGCGACCCGGACGTCTCCCTCCGACGGGTTCGTCCGGTAGATGGTCGATTCGTCTCCGCTGGCGAAGTACACCGACGTTCGGGCACCGTCCCACCGGCCGACGCCCAGTAGCGACTTCGATTTCTTTGCATCGTTCGAGGAGAGTTCCGTCACGCTTCCGTCCTGGTCGACGATGTGTATCTTAGAACCACCGTTCGGGATGTACGGGATATCTTCGGTGCCGTTGCTGTCAATATCGGCGATGAGCGGCCCGAGGACCCTGGCCTTGGGAGCGAGTGTCGTCGTTCCAGCTGACCGTTCCGCCGTCGTTATTTTTTTCTGGTTGTCGGCAAAGACCGCGGTGGTCCTGAGGGGAGGGAAGTCCGTGACGGTGACGTCGATGACATCCCCGGAGCCTCCGCTGGCGGCGTACACCTTCACCGTCCCGTTGGACCGTGCCCGCAGACGTGTCGAAGCATCTCCGCCCGACCCGGTCTCGCTCGTGGCCGGAGAGACGGTCCCGACGGATCTGTCGCTGACGGAGAACCTGACGGTGGCGTCCTGTGCCGTCGGGCTGGTCCCGGCGGTCAGGTCCAGCTTCTTCGAGATGCTCGCGTTCAGCGTACACCGTGTGTCCGAACACGACGTCGTTCCCGGTTCGCCGCTGGGGTCGAGCCACTCGGTGTCGTACGCCGCGTCGCTGCCCGTGGAGCCGCCGTCGCTCGGCGGCGTGAACGCCGGGGTGCCGTCGAGGCCGACGACGGCACACGACACCCGGTAGTCGCCGCCGTCGAACGACAGCTCCACCCGGTCGCCGACGTCGGTCGCGGTCACGTCCGAGCGGCCGCCGAGGATCTCGTTCTCCCAGGTCGCGGCCTCGAACCGGCTCGGCAGCGTCACCTGCGGGTTGGTCAGCGTCGTCGTGTGGCGGTTCGAGCCGTTCAGCTCGAGGCTGTAGCTGTCGACGCCGTTCTCCGACACCGCGCCGGTCAGCAGGAACAGGCTGATCTCGTCGGCCCCGCCGGTCGAGCGGACCAGCCGCTGGTCGTACCGGGTGCCGCCCTCGAACTCCCGCGACAGTACCCGGCTCTCGTAGCCGACCGCCCGCGGTTCGGCGAACTCGCCGTACCCCGGCGTGTAGACCAGCGACCGCGTCGTCGCGGTGGCGCCGCCGGCCCGGCAGACGCTCTCGCCGGTGGCGAACTCGACGTCGCCCGCCGCCGTCGTCTCGAGTCGGCCGGCCGCCGGCGGCGGGTTGAGCGCGAACGCCCGCGACGGATACCGGGTGCCGAGCGTGATGCTCGTCGACCTGACGTCGGTGCTGTCGACCGCGTTGACCGCATCTCCCTGGAGCCGAGAGAACTGGTCCTCGACGGTCTGGAAGTGCTCGGCCTCGACCTGCGCGTTCTGGTCCGGGACGGCGAACGCCTGGTAACCCGAGAAGGCGAGGATGAGGATGGTGAATATCAGCAGCGACCCGATGACCACGGACTGCCCCCGTGCGTCTCGGATTAGCGACATGCGGTAATTCGGGTTCGCGGTCTAAAAAGCGTGCTGCTAATTTCGTGACACACACTCGCCGAAAGTCCCCCGCCGGTGGGCCTGCGTGGCGAAACGCTCGACCCACGTCCGGCCGCTGAACCCCGGATGACGCCCGATGCAGGTCAGTCGGTACTGAAGCTCGTCGTGTCGGTGTCGCCGTTGCTCCCCTCGGGGTAATCGTTGGCGCTCTCGACGCGGTACTCGACGGTGTAGCTGTTGCCCGCGTCGGCGGCGCTGGTGTTGACGTTATCTGCCTCGATAGTGATTTCGTCACCACTGTCGTCGTCGCCCTCGACGTCGTACGTCACGCTCTGTACTCGGCCGTTGTTGCTGTTCACGTTGCTGACACTGCCATCCCCGCTGACGACGTTCCAGCTGCTGTCGCTCGTATCGTAACTGACGTCGTCGGCCGTGTCGGTGACATCGATCCGTATCTGGTCGTTGCCCGCGTCGAGGTCCTTGCCCAACTCGAAGCTGATGTTCTGCGCCGTCGAACTCTCGTTGGTCGACAGGTCGTCGGCGTCCGGGTTGCGTATGATGTCGGGATTCTCGACCCGGACCGTCCGCTCGGCCTGCTCGTCGTCCGTCGTCGCCGTCAGCGTCAGCTCGCCGGTGTTGCTCGTGTCTATGTTCGACGTGTCGTAGGATATATTGAACGTCTGGCTTTCGCCGGGAGCGAGCGTGTCCCCCGACTGACTGTCACCGTCCTGGTCGGCGACCGAGACCTGTGGCTGGGGTTGCCCCGACGCGTCGCCGATGTTCTCGACCGTGATGTTGACCAGGAGTTCATCGCTGTAATCGACGGGCGAGTTGGTACCGTCTATTTCGACGTCGAAGTACGGATTGTCCTCCTGTGCGATCGTGACGGTTGCGACCTCCTCGTCGTCCTCGCTCGTGACCACCGCCTCGTAGGTCTCGCCGCTGCTGAGGTCGTCCCAGTCCGGGGTCCACGTCAGCGTGAACGTCTTGGTCCCGTCGAAATCGAGCGTCTCGCGGTCGGCCCGGGGCTTGGCGCTGTCGACTTCCTGTCCCCCGCTGTCCTTGATCTCCAGGTCGACGTCCTGGCCGTCGGCTTCGCCCTCCGCGGTGACCTCGAACTCGATTTCGTCCGTGCTCTTGTAGACGTACGACTGTGACCTGTCGTCGGCGTCGATCTCCAGGTCGACCTGGCCCGACACGATTTCGACCCCGAGTCTGCCCCGGATGTCGACCGTCTGGATGGTCGCGTCCTCCATCTGTTCGATCGTTTCGACGTACCCGCCGAAGTTGCCGTCGGACCTGTCGAACGACGTCTTCGTGTAGCTGTCCACCGACAGAACGTCGGTCTGACCGCCGTCGAGTATCCGCTCGGCGGCATCCGCGGTCAACGTGGCCGTCTGTTCGTTGTTGTCCGGGCTATCACTCAGCTGGACGAGCCTGTCCTGGAACTGCCCGGAGCTGTCCTTGCTGACGGCTACCTTCGCGAACGTGACGTCGTCGTCCGTTCCGTCCTCGATCTTGAACTCGGCGACGACGCCCTCGCCGCTGTTGACGTCGTCGTCTCCGGAGAGGGACGTCGTCCTGCTGCCGCCGAGCCGCATCTCGGCGATCTTGTCGATGTTCGTCCACAGCCCGTTGGCGACGGTGACCGTGTCTTCGGTGTTGCCGGCGCTGTAGTCGGTGACGCCGCCCTGCCCGAACGCCAGCGACGTCGACTCCGGCTCCGGCGGAACCACCGACGGCGCCTCGGCGTCCGACGTGACCGCACACCTGACCCTCCACGCGTCGGCGCCGAGCGTGACCTCGACCCCCTCTGGGTGGTCGCTGACGCTGTCGACGTTCTCCGAGGCGAGGAGTTCCTCCCAGTCGCTCGCCGAGAGGCTCGTCGGGATGACCACGGTCGGCGTGGCCCCCGATTGTAGCCGTTTCTCGACCCCGTACCCGTTGCTGGACATCCCGAACGAGGTGGACCGTCCGGACTGCGCCAACTCGCTCCGCAGCGGCACGAGGTTGATTCGCGACCCCTGGATCACCAGCTGGTCGCTGTCGAGAATCACGTCGCCGTCGCCCGTCTCGCGGTAGAGGACGGTGCTCTCGTAGACGATCGGTCCGGCCTCGGCGTCCGACAACCGCGCGTACGACGGCTCGTACCGGACCGCCTTCGACTCGGGGCGATTGGTCCCGCAGACGTCCTCCGTATCGATGTTCGCGCCGGACTCGAGGCCCGGTGCGTCCTGTAACCTGAACTCTCCGACTTCCTCGCTCCGCAACGTTCCCTGCGGGTTCGGTGGGTTCACGGCCAGCACCCGCTCGTTGTAGGTCGTCCCGAGCTGTACCGAGGGCGACCGCGGCTCCCCGTCGTCGACCGTCGCCAGGTGTGCCTGCCGTAGCTCCTGCATGTCGTCCCGGACCTCCGTGTAGTGGTTGAACTCGACCTGGGCGTTCTGGTTCGGCACGACGAACGCCTGGTAGCTGGAGAAGCTGATAACGAAGATGGCGAACATCACCAGCGACCCGACGACGACCGACTGCGCCCGGGCATCCGGGGCGAGTGTTGACACCGGTGGCACCCTACTGCCAATCGATAACGAACACCGGGAAATAACTCTGACGCCGACCTCGACCGATGGTTCTCCGTGGACCGTCGGCCCCGACCCGGATCCGTCCGACCCGACCGTCGGGGCGGGAATCCGCCAGAGCGGGTGCCCCGAGAGACAGAAAGAGTCCGCTACTACGGCCGGCCGGAGACCGTCAGCGTATCTGGACGCCGCATGAGCTTACGACGTGCCGTGATACCGACCACGGCCTCCGGCCGAATGTGCTGCGTGCGCCGGCGGGACGAACTGCTCATTCCCCTCGGACCCGGTCGCCCAGGACCGTCGCGACGAGTCCGACGGAGCCGACGACCCCGAATCCGCCGACGAGCACCCCGAGGCGGACCCGGGGAGTGAGGAGGGCCAGACAGACGCCCGCACCGAAAGCGAGCGGCGTGATCAAGGCGAACGTCGCCGCGTCTCGGGCAGGCCTCTCGTCGCGGAGATACCTGTACAGGTTGACGGCGAGTACCACGAGGGCGGCCCAGACCGCCGCCAGCGCCGCCAGCCACGAGAGTCCGACGACGAGGAACGAGCCGCCGCGCGGCCAACTCGTCACCTGGACCCATCCGACTCCCGCGATGCCGATGCAGGCGACGAGGAGATACACCCCCGCGGCGAACTCCTCGACGACGGTCGCTGTCGGGCGTGTCATGGCGTCGCGTTCCGACAGGACACGCATAATTTTTTCCTCGAGCCGTCCGGGAATCGACCCGCTGACGTCGACCGGCAGGTGCCGTGCGCCGACCGTCCCGCGGTCACACCGGAGAGGAAGTCACGTCCCGAGACTGCGCCGCCGCGACGGACCCTACTCTCCGCAGCGCGCGAATCACCCAGAACGGGACCGAGCACACCCGGCTCGCGGCCGCGACGGCCCGACGTCGGACGCCGGCCGGAGACGTGACCGCCGTTACTCCTCGTCCTCGTCGATGACCTCGGGGTCGGCCAGCGCCGTCCCCAGGGAGTCGAGTCCGTTGACCCACTCGGCGACGAGCCCGTAGTCGATCTCCTCGGCGACGTCCATGTCGAGCGTCTCCCCCTCGAACAGCAGCGTCCCGGCCTTCGCACAGTAGGCCAGGGCGGTGTCGAGGTCCTCCTGCTCCTCGGCGTCGGCGGCGGCCCGGACGTACTCCTCGAGGGCCTCCGCCGCCTCGAGGTCGTCGTCGTAGTCGGCCGGGCCCCCGGCGACGTACTCCTCGGCCGCGTAGAAGACGCAGACGAGCGACGTCTGGACGCCGTCTATCAGCATCAGCTTCTCCTCGTCGTCGAACTCCACCTCCGAGAGCACGATGTCGCGGATGCGACCCAGCTCCTCGAGGGCCGCCTCCTCCCCGAGCTCGCCGTCGCCGTACTCGGTGACGATCTTCGCGACCGCGATGGCCGTGTCGTCCTGGAGATTCAGGAGCAGCCGCGCCGAGTCCTCCTCCTCGGGGTCGATGTCCTCCTCGCGGAGCCTGTCGAGCCAGTTGTTCCACCGTTCTTCGGTGTAGTACTCGCCGGGGGGCGTGCTCATGCCCGAAGGTATGGTGGCCCGGGGATATGCCTTTTCCTTGCCCCGAACGGCCGCCCTGTGGCGGCCGCGGTCACCGCTCGCGCCGCGGCTCGCGGCCCAGCTCCCGCTCGACGGCCTCGACCTTCTCGGCGGCGTCGAACTCCCGGGTCCGCTTGTCGTCGATTTTCAGGAACGTGCTCACGCGGTCGCCGTCGACGGCCTTGTGTGCCGCGCCGACCGCCGACAGCAGCGTGTCGACGTCTCCGGCCTCGACCACCGTCCCCATCGGGTTCGTCTCGTAGCTGACGTCGAAGTCGTCGAGCGCCTCGACGGCCTTCGCCACCTCGCCCGCCATGCTGTCCTCGATGACCGGTGCGACACTGAGCAGCGCGACGACAGTCATACCGGCCGTTCGGCCCGCGGGTAATTAACGGTCATCAACGGCTATGCCGCTTCCGGCCCACCCCTCCGACGTGACCGACACCGACGACGACCTCTGCCGGCACACCGTGACCGCCAACGGACTCGAGTTCGAGTGTCTCCGGGCCGGCGACGGCGACCGGCTGGCGCTGTGTCTCCACGGCTTCCCGGACGACGCCGGCTCGATGCGTCCCCTGCTCGACCGGCTGGCCGACGCCGGCTTCACCGCCGTCGCGCCGTACACCCGCGGCTACGCGCCCACCGACCCGGCGCCGGACGGCGACTACTCCCCGCAGGCGCTCGCGGCCGACGCCGTCGCCCTCGGCGAGACGCTTCCCGAGACGCTGGACGCCGACGCCGACGACCCCGTCCTCGTCGGCCACGACTGGGGCGCCGTCGCCGCCTACGCCGCCGACCGGGGCAACCCCGACGCCTTCGCCCGGATGGCGACCCTCGCGGTCCCGCCCGGCTTCCAGACGCTGCTGGCGCGTTACCCCCGCCAGCTGCTGCGGAGCTGGTACATGTGGCTCTTCCAGCTCCCCGACATCCCCGAGCGCGCGCTCCGGTGGCGGGACTTCGCGCTCGTGGAGTTCCTCTGGGGGCTGTGGAGCCCCGGCTGGGACTACCCGCCGGAGCGGATCGAGGCCGTCAGGGAGACCCTCCGGACCGGCGACACCGTCGAACACGCCGTCCAGTACTACCGCGACACGGTCCGACCGCAGGCGGCCTCTCTCGCCGAATCGCTGGTCGGCCCCGGGGACCCGTCGCTCGAGTCGGTCCCGCCGGTCCGGACGCCGACGCTCGTCGTCTACGGCGACCGCGACGGCTGTATCGGCCCCGCGCTGTTCGAACACGCCGACGAAATCGTCGAGGACTGCCGGCTCGTGCGCGTCCGCGACGCGGGTCACTTCCTGCACCAGGAACGGCCCGACGCCGTCGGCGAGACGGTCGTCTCGTTCCTGACTGACTGACGCGAGCCCCGGGCCGTCGGGGCTTATCTCGTCGTCACCCCGTATCACTCGGCAGTTCGTTCGCGCCTCGCAACGCGTCGGCCGGGATTTGAACCGGAGGAAGACGGACCGCTCGCTCCGCTCGCGGTTGCGACTTCCAGGGTTCAAATCCCTGATCACGATTTCGTGGCTCCCGGTGGAGCGAGCAGCGCCTCGCTGACACTCGGCACTGCTCGCGGTCTGGTCGCCACAGAAATGCGTCGGCCGGGATTTGAACCCGGGTTGTGACCATGGCAAGGTCACGTGATACCACTACACTACCGACGCGCCTTCGCACTCCGGCGTACCGGAGAGACGGATAAAAGGCTTGCGGAACCGCCGCCCTCGCGCGGGTTCGTCTCCGCGAGGGGGTCGCACGGACGCCTGCGACCGGGGCCCACGGCGGCCGCATACCGCGTCGTTTTTAAGTATGGGTTCGGTACGAGCGATACAGTCTAGTGAAGCGGGACGGAAGCGTCACGGCATGACACGCAGCGTGCTCGTGCCGTCGTCGCTGACCCGGGAGGCCGAGGACAAACGCGAGGCGACTCGCAAGCTCGGTTACGTCGCACGCGCGGCGGTCGTCTTCCGGGTCGACCGGCTCGTCGTCTTCCCCGACCGGGGAAGCGAGGGGCGGTTCGACGACGGGTTCGTCGGCACGGTGCTCGAGTACGCCGCCACGCCCCCGCACCTCCGAAAGGAGGCGTGGGACAGGCGGGGCGAACTGGAGTACGCCGGTGTCCTGCCGCCGCTCCGCGTCGCTTCGCAGACCGGCTCCGGATCGGACGGTTCGGGGTCGTTAAGACAGGGAATCGTGACCGAGGTCGGACCTGACGAGCGCGTCCGGGTCAATTGCGGACTGCAACACCCGATCTCCCTCCCCTCCGACGGGGAGTACGCGGAGGGAGAGCGCGTCACCATCAGGGTCTCTTCGCGACGGCCGGTCCGTGCGAAGTTCGTCGACGAACCCTCACCGGGGTTCGACGTCGAACGCGAGACCGTCACCGAGGCCCTCGCCCGCCCGGACGCCGGCGTGTGCATCGCCGCGTCCAGACACGGCGAGGAGCTGACGGTCGACCGGCTCGGCTCGCTGGCCGAGCGGACGGCCGCCGACGGCATGACGGTCGTCTTCGGCGCCCCCGAACGGGGGTTGCCGGAGATACTCGACCGCCGGCCGGGCGAGGAGGCGCCGAGCGACGAACCAGCGCGGTTCGACCTTTGGCTCAATACGGTTCCGGACCAGGGAAGCGACGTCGTGCGAACGGAGGAGGCTCTGTTCGCGACGCTCGCGCCCCTCACACTGGAGTGAGATAAATGCCACAACCAAGCAGACCACGCAAAGGCTCGATGGGCTTCAGCCCCCGTAGCCGTGCGGCCAGCGAGGTACCGCGGTTCAACTCCTGGCCGGGCGACGAGGGACAGCCCGGGCTGCAGGGCTTCGCCGGCTACAAGGCCGGCATGAGCCACGTCGTCGCGATCAACGACGAGCCCAACTCCCCCCGAGAGGGCCAGGAGGAGACCGTCCCGGTGACCGTCGTCGAGACGCCACCGATGCGGGCTGTCGCCGTCCGAGCCTACGAAGACACGCCGTACGGGAAGCGACCGCTCACCGAGTCGTGGGCCGACGACGTCCACGAGGACCTCGAGCGGGCGCTGTCCGTGCCAGGAGAACAGACCGGCGACGCGGAAGGCGAGATCCGCGAGGCGCTCGAGGCGGGCGCCCTCGCGGACGTGCGGGTCATCACGCATACGGTCCCGCGCGAGCTTTCCAGCGTCCCGAAGAAGCGCCCCGACGTGATGGAGACGCGCGTCGGCGGCGGCTCCCTCGAGGAGCGGGTCGACTTCGCGGTCGACCTCCTCGAGGAGGGCGGAGAACACGCCGTGACCGACGTGTTCCGCGCCGGCGAGTACACCGACGTCGCCGGCATCACCAAGGGCAAGGGCACGCAGGGCCCGGTCAAGCGCTGGGGCGTCCAGAAGCGGAAGGGCAAACACGCCCGCCAGGGCTGGCGCCGACGCATCGGCAACCTCGGCCCCTGGAACCCCTCGCGGGTCCGGTCGACCGTCCCCCAGCAGGGACAGACCGGCTACCACCAGCGGACCGAACTGAACAAGCGCCTCGTCGACCTCGGCGACGACGACGTGACGCCGGACGGCGGCTTCGTCAACTACGGCGAGGTCGACGGCGAGTACGCGCTGGTGAAGGGCTCGGTGCCCGGGCCGGACAAGCGCCTCGTGCGCCTCCGGCCGGCGGTCCGACCCGCCGACCAGCCGCGTCTCGACCCCGAGGTGCGCTACGTCTCGACGGCCTCGAATCAGGGATAACACATGCAAGCAACAGTACGCGACCTGGACGGCGACGACGCGGGCGAGCTTGAGCTGCCGGAGGTCTTCGAGACGACCCACCGGCCCGACGTCATCAAGCGCGCGGTGCTCGCCGCCCAGGCCAACCGAACGCAGGACACGGGTACAGACGAGTACGCGGGGCTTCGGACCCCGGCGGAGTCCCAGGGCAGCGGCCGCGGGCTGGCGCACGTCCCCCGACAGGACGGCCGCGCCCGCGAGGTGCCGCAGGCGGTCTCCGGCCGCCCGGCCCACCCGCCGAAGGCCGAGACGGACCGCGGACTCGACATCAACACGAAGGAGCGGAAGCTCGCCACCCGCAGCGCCATCGCGGCGACGGCCGACGGCGACGTGGTCGCCGACCGCGGCCACGCCTTCGACGACGACGTGGAGTTCCCGGTCGTCGTCGACGACGAGTTCGAGGAGCTGACCAAGACCCAGACGGCGGTCGAGGTCCTCGAATCGCTCGGCGTCTACGCGGACGTCGAGCGCGCCGAGGACGGCAAGTCGGTCCGGTCCGGCCGCGGGACGACCCGGGGGCGGAAGTACGACGAGCCGAAGTCGGTGCTCGTCGTCACGAGCGAGGAGCCGTCGCTGGCGGCCCGCAACCTCGCGGGCGCCGACGTGGCGACGGCCGCGGAGGTCAACGCCGAGGACCTGGCGCCGGGGACCGACCCCGGCCGGCTGACCGTATGGACGGAGTCCGCCGTCGCGGAGGTGGCCGACCGATGACGCTGAAGCACCCGCTGGTCACCGAGAAGGCGATGGACGAGATGGACTTCGAGAACAAACTGCAGTTCATCTGCGACGCCAACGCCGCCAAGCCCGACATCCGGGAGGCCGTCGAGACGCAGTTCGACGTCACCGTCGACTCGGTGAACACGCAGGTAACGATGGACGGCGAGAAGAAGGCGACCGTCCTCCTCTCGGAGGACGACGACGCCCAGGAAGTCGCCTCCAGAATCGGGGTGTTCTGACCATGGGACGAAGGATACTCGGACAACGACGCGTCCGCGGCTCCTCGACGTTCCGGGCGCCGTCGCACCGCTACAAGGCAGACCTGTCGCACCGGACGCTCGAGGACGACGACGTCGTCAGCGGCGAGGTCGTGGACATCGAACACGACCCCGCGCGGTCGGCGCCGCTCGCCGACGTCCAGTTCGACGACGGCGACCGCCGGCTCGTGCTCGCGCCGGAGGGCGTGACGGTCGGCGACGAGATACAGATCGGCGTCTCCGCGGAGATCGCCCCCGGCAACACGATGCCGCTGGCGGAGATCCCCGAGGGCGTGCCGGTCTGCAACGTCGAGCGCCAGCCGGGCGACGGCGGGAAGTTCGCCCGCGCCTCCGGCGTGTCGGCGACGCTGCTCACCCACGACCGCAACGCGGCGGTCGTCCAGCTGCCGAGCGGCGAGATGCGCCGGCTGTCGCCGGAGTGTCGCGCCACGGTCGGCGTCGTCGCCGGCGGCGGTCGGACGGAGAAGCCGTTCGTCAAGGCCGGCAACAAGCACCACAAGATGAAGTCGCGCGGCACGAAGTACCCGCGCGTCCGCGGGGTCGCGATGAACGCCGTCGACCACCCGTTCGGTGGCGGCGGCCGCCAGCACCCCGGCAAACCCAAGAGCATCTCCCGCGACGCGCCGCCGGGCCGCAAGGTGGGCGACATCGCCTCCAAGCGGACCGGTCGCGGCGGGGACGGAGGTAACGAATGAGTTCGGAGTACCAGATCGGCCACGAGGGAGAGTTCACCTACCGTGGCCACACGCTCGACGAGCTGCAGGCGATGGAGCTCGACGAGGTCGCGGAACTGCTTCCCGCACGCCAGCGGCGAACCATCGAACGAGGGCTCTCGACGGAGCAGGAGAAGCTGCTCGAGGAGGCCCGCGAGGCCGGCGAGGAGGAGACGGCCAACGACCCGATCCGGACGCACCTGCGGGACATGCCGATCCTGCCGGCGTTCGTCGGGCTGACGTTCGCGGTGTACGACGGCCAGAGCTTCGAGCGCGTCGAGGTCGAACCCGAGATGCTCGGGCACTACCTCGGGGAGTTCCAGCTCACCCGACAGTCCGTCGAGCACGGCCAGGCAGGCATCGGGGCCACCCGCTCCTCGAAGTTCGTCCCGCTCAAGTGACCATGGGAATCAGCTACAGCGTCGACGCCGACCCGGACGAGACCGCCAAGGCGATGCTCCGGGAGCGTCACATGAGCCACAAGCACAGCAAGGAAATCGCCCGCGAGATCAAGGGAATGACGGCCGGCGAGGCCGTCGACTACCTCGAGTCGGTGATCGACGAGGAGCAGTCCGTCCCCTTCCGGTCGCACAACTCCGGCGTCGGCCACCGCTCCGACGTCGACGGCTGGGACGCCGGCCGCTACCCCGAGAAGGCCTCGAAGGCCTTCCTCGACCTGCTGGAGAACGGCGTCAACAACGCCGACCACCAGGGGTTCGACGGCGAGTCGATGGAGATCGCCCACGTCGCCGCCCACAAGGTCGGCGAGTCGCCGGGCCAGAAGCCCCGGGCGTTCGGCCGCGCATCCGACTGGAACACCATGCAGGTCGACGTCGAACTCGTCTTGGAGGAGGTCGACGAGTAATGGCCGACGAACACCAGTTCATCCACGACGGCCTCCAGCGGACCCAGATCGACGAGTTCTTCGCCGACGAGCTGTCGCGAGCCGGCTACGGCGGCATGGAGGTCGCCAAGACGCCGATGGGCACGCAGATCGTCCTGAAGGCCGAAAAGCCCGGGATGGTCATCGGCAAGGGCGGCAAGAACATCCGGAAGATCACGACCGAACTGGAGGAGCGGTTCGACCTCGACGACCCGCAGGTCGACGTCCAGGAGGTCGACGAGCCGGACCTCAACGCCCAGATCGTCGCCGACCGGCTGGCCAACGCCCTCGAGCGGGGCTGGTACTTCCGGAAGGCGGGCCACACCACCATCGACCGCATCATGGACGCCGGCGCCCTCGGCGCCGAGATCGTCCTCAGCGGGAAGGTGACGGGCGCCCGCTCGCGCGTCGAGAAGTTCAACCGCGGCTACGTCAAGCACAACGGCGAGCCCGCCGAGGAGATCGTCGACAGCGGCGTCGGTACCGCGGTGATGAAGCTCGGCACCATCGGCGTCCGCGTGAAGATCATCCCGCCGGACGCGGAGTTACCCGACGACTTCGAGGTCTACGAGGACGTCGAGGTCGAGGACTTCGTCGAGGAGCCGGAGGGCGACGTCGAGGAGCTACTCGAGGAGCCCGAGGCGGGCGCCGAGCCGGCGGCCGACCCCGAGGAGATCGTCGAGGGCGACACGACGCCGCCCGAGGAGGAGGTCGTCGGCGAGGAACTCGACGAGGAGCTCGTCGACGCCGAGCCGGCGACCGACGCCGACGAGACCGACGCCGACGAGACCGACGAGCCCGACGAGCCGACCGAAGACCTCGACGAGGACGTCGAGGAGGAGGCCGCCGAGCTCGTCGAGGAGATGGAAGCAGAGACCGACGAGGAGGGCGAGTGAGATGGCCATCCTGCACGTCGGAGAGATCCGCGACATGACGCCCGCCGAGCGGGCCGCGGAGCTGGAGCAGCTCGAGACCGAGCTGCTCAACGAGAAGGCGGTACTGGCGGCCGGCGGGGCCCCGGAGAACCCGGGCCGCATCGGCGAGCTGAAGCGCACCATCGCCCGCGTGAAGACGATCCAGCGCGAGGAGGGCGATCTCGACGAATGACCCCCGAATCGCTCGTCCGCCACGAGCTGGCCGGCCTCGACGTCGCGGTCGCGGAGTCGTCGAACCCCGACCTGGTCGGGACAGCCGGGCGTGTCGTCGACGAGACGACCAACACGCTGCTGGTGGCGACGGGCGAGGGGGTCAGGCAGGTGCCGAAGGCGGCGGCGACGTTCCGGTTCCGGCTGCCGGAGGCGGACGTCGTCGTCGACGGCGACCGGCTGGTCGCCCGACCCGCCAGACGCACCGAATCGAATGGAGGTTCACTATGGCAATAGGACTCGACGTACCAACGCCTCCGGAGCCAGACAACCCGGAGGAGTACGACTACGAGACGTGTCCCTTCTACGGTGAGCTGTCCGTCCGCGGACAGGTCATCGAGGGAGAGGTCGTCTCAACCGACATGGACCGTACGGTCGTCGTCGAACGAGAGTACGACGTCGCGGTGCCGAAGTACGACCGCCAGATGAAGCGGCGGTCGCGGATTCCGGCCCACGTGCCGGAGGTACTGGAGCCGCTCTCGGTCGGCGAGGACGTGAAGATAGCAGAGACGCGACCGCTGTCGAAGACGAAACACCACGTCGTCGTCTCGGTCGAGGCGAACGGAAACGGAGGCGAGGACTGATGGAGGCACTGAACGCCGACGTCACGCAGGGCCTCGAGAAGGGGTCGCTGGTCACCTGTGCCGACAACACGGGGGCCCGCGAACTGAAGGTCGTCTCTATTGCGGGCTACTCCGGCACCAAGAACCGCCACCCGAAGGCGGGGCTCGGTGACAAGGTGACCGTCTCGGTCACCAAGGGAACGCCCGAGATGCGCCGGCAGGTGCTGGAGGCGGTCGTCATCCGCCAGCGGAAGCCCATCCGTCGACCGGACGGCACGCGGCTGAAGTTCGAGGACAACGCGGCCGTCATCATCGACGAGAACGAGGACCCCCGCGGCACCGAACTCAAGGGCCCCATCGCCCGCGAGGTCGCGGAGCGGTTCGGCACCATCGCCAGCACGGCGACGATGATAGTATGACACGACAACCACAGAAACAGCGCAACCGACAGGAACGCGCCACGCTGCACGAAAAGCAAAAGCAGGTCCGGGCGCCGCTCGCCCCGGACCTCCGCGAGGAGTACGACCAGCGGTCGGTCCGGGTCAACGCCGGCGACACCGTCGAGGTCCAGCGCGGGGACTTCGCCGGCGAGACCGGCGAGGTCGTCGACGTCGACCTCCGGGCGGCGGAGATCAACGTCGAGGACGTGACAATCGAGACGGCCGACGGCGAGGAGGTGCCGCGGGCGCTCGACGCCAGCAACGTCCAGGTGACGGAGCTGAACCTCGAGGACGACCGCCGCGAGGCGCGGCTGGAGGGCGAGGAATGAGCAACCACCAGAAGCGACTCTCGGTTCCGAACTCCTGGCCGGTCGAACGGAAGGAGGAGACGTACACGACGACGGCGGGCGCGGGCCCGCACGGCGAGGACGGGGTGCCGCTGCTCATCGTCCTGCGGGACGTGCTCGGCTACGCCGACTCCCGGAAGGAAGCGCGGTACGCCCTCGGACAGGACAGCGTGCTGGTCAACGGCACGCCGGCGTCCGACGAGCGCCGCCCCATCGGGATGTTCGACATCCTGGCGTTCCGCGAGCGGGAGGAGTACTACCGCGTCTTCCCCGACGAGGGCGGTCGGCTCTCGCTGACGCCGATCGACGCCGACGCGGCGGGCTCGAAGCTCGGCAAGATCGTCGGCAAGCGGCAGGTGCCCGGCGGCGACACACAGTTGACGCTGCACGACGGGCAGACGCTGCTGGTCGGCGGGGACGACTACGCCACCAACGACTCGATCGTCGTCTCCAACGACGACGAGTCGGTCGTCGCGCAGTTCACCTACGAGGAGGGTGCGCTGGTGACGGCCGTCCGCGGCGCCCACGCCGGCCGGATCGGCCGCGTCGACGAGATCCAGGTGACGCCCGGCTCCTCGGCGAACAACGTCCGTATCGAGGACCACGAGGGCGACGATGACTTCGAGACGATCGAGGAGTACGTCGTCGTCATCGACGAGAACTTCGTCGACGGCGAGGGAGGTGACGACGAATGAGCGAGTCGGAGTCCGGCGAGTTCCACGAGATGCGCCGGCCGAGCGTCGAGAAGGTCGTCGTCCACATGGGAATCGGCCGCGGCGGCGAGCCGCTGGCGCAGGCCGAGGAGATACTCGGCGAGATTACGGGCCAGCAGCCGGTCCGGACGGTCGCCGAGCGCACCATCCAGGACTTCGAGGTCCGACAGGGCGACCCCATCGGCGCGAAGGTCACGCTCCGCGGCGACGACGCCGAGTCGTTCCTCGAGAAGTCGCTGCCGCTTGCCGAGATCTCGCGGTCGCAGTTCGACGAGACCGGCAACTTCAGCTTCGGCATCGAGGAGCACACCGACTTCCCGAGCCAGGAGTACGACCCGGATATCGGCATCTACGGGCTGGACGTGACGGTGAACCTGGTCCGGCCGGGCTACCGGGTGAGCAAGCGGGACAAGATGTCCCGGTCGATTCCCGCCCGGCACCGACTGAACGCCGAGGACGCGGTCGCGTTCCTCGAATCGAACTTCGACGTGAACGTGGAGGTAGAGGAATGACGGAACAGGAGACTGGCGAACAGGCCGCCAAGCGGACCGGCGGGCTGGAAGCGTGTCAGCGCTGCGGGCGCAAGCAGGGACTCGTCGGCAAGTACGACATCTGGCTCTGCCGGCAGTGTTTCCGCGAGGTCGCCCGCGGCATGGGATTCAGGAAGTACAGCTAACAATGGCGGACAACGATCCACTGGCCAGCGCGCTGTCGGGACTCGACAACGCCGAGAGCGTCGGCCATCTCGACCAGACGATAGAGCCCGCCTCGAACGAGATCGGCTCGGTGCTCGAGGTCTTCTACGACCGCGGGTACATCGACGGCTTCCAGTTCGTCGACGACGGCAGAGCCGGCCGGTTCGAGGTCGAACTGAAAGGCGCGATCAACGAGTGTGGCACGGTCAAGCCCCGCTACTCGGCGGGGGCCGACGAGTTCGAGAAGGGGGAGCAGCGGTTCCTCCCCGCCCGCGACTACGGGACGCTCGTCGTCACGACCAGCCACGGCATCATGAGCCACTACGACGCCCGCGACGAGGGCGTCGGTGGCCAGGTGATCGCATACGTGTACTGACAATGCGCGAGGAAATAGCCATACCGGACGAGGTCACGGCGACGATGGACCACCTCGAGTTGACCGTCGAGGGGCCGAACGGGAGCGTCACGCGACGCCTCTGGTACCCCGACATCGCGGTCGACGTGAGCGAGGGGTCCGTCGTCATCGAAACCGAGGCCGACGACGCCGACAGCCGCGCGACGGTCGGCACCTTCCACAGCCACGTCACCAACATGATCCACGGCGTGACCGAGGGCTGGGAGTACGAGATGGAGGTCTTCTACTCCCACTTCCCGATGCAGGTCTCCGTGGACGGCGACGAGGTCGTCATCGAGAACTTCCTCGGGGAGAAGGCCCCGCGACGGACGCCCGTCCGGGGCGACACCGAGGTGGAGGTCGACGGCGAGGTGCTGACGATCCGCGGCCCGAGCATCGAGGACGTCGGCCAGACGGCGGCCGACATCGAACAGCTGACCCGCGTCCCCGA
>JAHENN010000031.1 GCA_018609665.1 Haloarculaceae archaeon
CGCCGTGGTCGTCGTGCCACTCCAGGTCGGGCCGGTTCGACCGGTAGAGGTCCCGCTCGACCTCGGGGAGGCTCGCGATCCAAGGCCCCGTCGCCTCGGCCCGGACCGAGGGGCCGGCGTGGCCGACGACGACCCGATACTCGTTGCCGGCGACCCACGCGGTGCCCTTCGAGCGGACGACGCCCTGGGGTAGCTCCCGGAGGACGTCGGCGAACCGCTCGGGGTGGAACGGCCGGCGCCGCCGGTAAGTGAACGAGGAGATGCCGTAGACCTCCGCGGGGTGGTGGTGGTGGTGGTCATCCGCGTGGCCGTCGTCGCTCTCGCCGTCGGCGGACGCGCCGCGTCCGTGCCCGACACCCTCGAGCGCGCGCTTCCAGCCCGGCAGATCGCCCATCCGGTCGGGGTCGAACAGCCCGCGGTCGAAAAGCCGGTCGGGGTCGACCGCCGAGAACTCCGTCCGGACGGTCTCGGCGTCCGGCCGGAGGCCGCCGACCAGCTCCTCGGCCTCGGCGAGTTCGGCGTCCGTACAGCGGTCGGCCTTGTTCAGCAGGACCACGTTCGACAGCTCCACCTGTTCGACCAGCAGGTCCGACAGCGGGCGGTCGGCGTCGTCCGGGGCGGCGGCCGCGCCGCGACGCTCCGGCTCCTCGCCGGCGAAGGTGTCGAGGAACCGCCGGGTGTCGACGACGGTCACCAGGGCGTCGACGCGGTAGAGCGCGGCGACCCGCGACTCGGCGGTGAACAGCCGCGCGACGGGTGCCGGCTCGGAGATACCCGACGACTCCACCACGAGCGCGTCGAACTCGCGGTCGCGAGCCAGCCGGACGACGGCCGCCTCGAGGTCGTCCTGTAGCTCACAGCAGATGCAGCCGTTCGACAGCTCCGTCACGCCGGCGTCGAGTTCCGACCCCTCGGCGACCAGCTCGGCGTCGACGTTCACCTCCCCCATGTCGTTGATCAGGACCGCGACGTCGCGGTCGCCGGCGTTCGACAGCAGGTGGTTCAGCAGCGTCGTCTTGCCCGCCCCCAGGCTCCCGGAGAGCACCGTTACGGGGATGGTATCGCTCATGTGTCGTCGACGGGACGGAGAAACTTGAACCCGACCCGCCGCGGACGAGGTTGCTGCCCGAGGGATTTTAACCGACGGTCGCGTTATCACGTGGCACATGCACCTGGCCGACCGAATCGAGCGATTCCGGCAGGCGCTCTTGGAGTGGGCCCGCGGGCTCTATCACGGCATGATAACCCACCCGGCCTACGAGAAGATCGAGAAGGAGGCCGAGGACACCGAGGACGCGTTCATGCTGGCCTGCTTCCCGGACGCCTTCGGCATCCCCTCGCCCGTGTCGTACTACACCGCCGAGCTGCTGCCGTACCTGGAGGACAGCTTCGAGGCCTGGGAGCGGCGGCTGTGGGACCGGAACTCCTACATCGAGCGCAAGGGCCAGCAGTACCACTTCTGATGGAGCCGTTCGTCTTCTTCGGCGGCAAGGGAGGGGTCGGCAAGACCACCGTCTCGTGTGCCTACGGCGTGAAGTCCGCGCGGGCGGGCCTGGAGACGCTCGTCGTCTCGACGGACCCGGCCCACTCCGTCTCGGACGTCTTCGACCAGTCGTTCGACGACGACCCGGCGCCGGTCGAGAGCGTCGACGGCCTCGAGGCGATGGAGATCGACCCCGAGACGGAGGTCCAGCACCACCTCGACGGCATCCGGAACGACCTCTCCGAGCAGGTGTCGGCGGCGATGGTCAACGAGATCAACCAGCAGCTGGAGATGGCCCACCGGACGCCGGGGGCCTACGAATCGGCACTGTTCGACCGGTTCGTCGACGTGATGCGCGGGGCCGACCCCTACGACCGCGTCGTCTTCGACACCGCCCCCACCGGCGGCACCCTCCGGCTGCTGGGACTGCCCGAGTTCCTCGGCGGGTGGATAGAGCGGCTGATGCACAAGCGCCGCCAGAGCATCGACCTCTTCGAGAAGGCCGCGATCGGCAACAACGAGCCGCGGCGGGTGATGGACGGCGACCCGGTGCTGGCCCGGCTGCAGGACCGCAAGGAGTTCTTCGAGTTCGCCGGCCGCGTCCTCCGGGAGGACGCCGCCTTCCTGCTCGTGCTCAACCCCGACCAGCTGTCGGTCAACGAGACCGGCCGCGCGGTCGCGGAGCTGCGCGAGCGGGAGCTGTCGGTCCGCGGGCTGGTCGCCAACCGGCTCACGCCGGCGCCCGACCCCGAGGAGACGGGCCGCGGCGCGCGCTACCTCCGGGAGCGGGTCGCCACCGAGCGGGACCGCCTCGAGGAGGTCCGGACGACGCTCGACCCGCCGCTCGTCGCCGAAATCGAGAGCCGGACCGCCGAGGTCAGGGGCGAGCTCCTGACGGAGGTCGCCGCGGAGCTGGCCCTCGAGACCGACGCCGAGGCGCCGACCGTCGTCTGAGCTGGGTCAGCGGTCCGACCCGTCCCGCCAGCGGGTGCGACTTTGCTGCAGCTCCGAACGGTAGCGCAAAATACACCAAAGAAAACTGTTAAGAACTTCTTGTCCGTGGCTGGGAGTGGAGCACAACCATGGTACAAGTTATCTGGCTCGTACTGGCGGTGCTGATAACGTTCACGGCAGGGTACGTCGGCTACTCGAGGTATCTCGCGCGGTTCCTCGAGCTCGACGAGGAGACCGAGACACCGGCGCACAAGTACGAGGACGGACAGGAGTACGTCCCGTCGAAGAAGCCGGTCCTGCTCGGACACCACTACTCCAGCATCGCCGGAGGGGCACCGATCGTCGGACCGATCACCGCGGGGGCGGTGTGGGGCTGGCTGCCCGCGCTTCTGTGGGTGGCCATCGGCAACCCGCTGATGGGCAGCGTCCACGACTTCGTCTCGCTGTCGGGGTCGCTCCGTCACGACGGCAAGTCCATCGGATACATCATCGGCGAGTACATCGGCGAGGGCGGCAAGAACATGCTGCTGTGGTTCGCGTTCCTGACGATCATCCTCGTGGTGGCGGTGTTCGCGCTGGTGGTCGCCATCGTGTTCAACGCGTTCCCACAGGTGACGACGGCCAGCCTCATCTACATCGGGCTGGCGCTCGTCTTCGGCGTCTACCTCTACCAGCTGAACGGGCCGTTCCTGCCAGGGACGGCGCTGTTCGTGGCGGGCGTCTTCGCCGCCGTCTACGCCGGCATCCAGTACCCGATGGCGCTGTTCCCGTACGTCGGCGACGGCGCGGGCTATCCGGCCGGGACCATCGTCATCGCCGAGGTGCTCGGTCTCGGTAACGGGGCGTGGATACCGGGGGCGGCGCTCGACCCCAAGGCACTCCTCGTGCCGAACACCGCGGCGTGGATTCCGGTCGTGATGCTGTACGCCGGAATCGCCAGCGCCCTGCCGGTGTGGGTGCTGCTGCAGCCCCGCGACTACCTGTCGTCGTTCCTGCTGTACTCGGGCGTCGGCGGGGTACTGCTGGCGGTCGTCGTCGGCACGCTGCTGGGGACCTCGGCGGAGCCGCTCGTCATCTCCGACTCGCTGGGCGCCTTCCAGGGCTTCTGGGGCGTCGGGGGGACGCTGGCACCGCTGTTCCCACTGCTGTTCATCACCATCGCCTGCGGAACCATCAGCGGCTTCCACTCGCTGGTGTCGTCGGGGACGACGGCCAAACAGCTCGACAAGGAGACCGACGCCCGCCTCATCGGCTACGGCGGGATGCTCGGGGAGGGGCTGCTGGCGTCGGTCGCGCTGATCACGCTCGCGGTCGCGGGCACCACCGCCGGCAGCGGCATCGGTCGCGCGCTGCCGAACTTCGCGTCCGGCGGCGGCATCATCCTCACCAGCCTCGGGCTCCCGCAGTCCTTCGGCGCGCCGTTCATGGCGCTGGTGCTGGTGAGCTTCCTGCTGACCTCGACGGACACCGCCGTCCGTCTGGGCCGGTACATGATGGAGGAGATCGTCGGCCTGCCGGCCGGCCAGACGTCCTCGGGCTTCTCCGTGGGCGGCGGCCTCCGTTCGACGCTGGCGGAGCTCGGCCGCGGCCGCTACACCAACCCCATCATCCAGGCGGTTCCCGCCTACCTGCTCGTCATCTCCGGCGAGTGGCTGACGCTGTGGGCGCTGTTCGGCGGCGCCAACCAGCTGCTGGCGGCGCTGGCGCTGCTGACGGCGACAGTCTGGCTCGCCAACTGGGACGACAGCAAGCAGCTCTACTCGACGGGCGTCCCGATGGCCATCATGGTCACGATCACCGTCCTCGGTCTCGCATGGATAGCCTTCTACGAGAACCTCTATCAGGCCATCATCCAGGGTGGCGCCGAGGGTGCGGGCGACCTGATATCCTCGTCGGTGCGCGTTGCCCTCGGGCTCGTCCTTATCGGGCTCGCCCTGGCGCTGGTCAAGAAGGGCTACGACAACATCTCGACGGTCCGTGACCGGGCCGGCGGCACGGCGGTGGAACCGAGCGACGACTGACGGCCGCCGCCCTCTTTCGCTGCCGCTACTCCTACTTCTCGCGGGTGATCTCGCCGAACGGATGAGCCGTCGACGGGTCCTCGGCGACCGCCGTCACGGCGTCCTCGCCGGCCCGGACCCGCAGACGGACCATCCGCCGGTCGGTCCCGCCGGCCGTCGCCGTCGCGACCGCCCGTGTCGTCTCCGTCGACAGCAGCGTCGTCCGCCCCTCGGGGTCGAACCCGTCGACGGCGTCGACACTGCGGTCCGTCGCCAGCGCCACGACCCGCGCGTCGTCAAGCGAGTCGACGGGGTCCCGGACCGTCTCGGGGCTCTCGATGACCGTCACCGCGGGGGCGGTCA
>JAHENN010000032.1 GCA_018609665.1 Haloarculaceae archaeon
ACGAGGCGACGGGCAAGCCCATCTACAACGCCCTGGTCTGGCAGGACCGTCGGACCACCGACCGCGTCGAGGAGATACGGGCCGACGAGAAGGTCGAGCGGATACGCGACAAGACCGGCCTGGTGGCCGACGCCTACTTCTCGGCGACGAAGGTCGAGTGGCTGCTGGACAACGCCGACCCCATCAAGCTCGAGCGCATCCGGCCCGACGACGTCCGCGACCGCGCCGAGGACGGCGAACTCCTGATGGGCACCATCGACACGTGGCTCATCTACAAGCTCACGGGCAACCACGTCACCGACGTGACCAACGCCTCCCGGACGATGCTGTACAACATCCGGGAGATGGAGTGGGACGACGAACTCCTCGAGGAGTTCGACGTGCCCGCCGAACTGCTGCCGGAGGTGCGGCCATCCAGCGACGACGCCTACTACGGCTTCACCGACGCCGCGGGCTTCCTCGGCGCCGAGGTGCCGGTCGCCGGCGCCCTCGGTGACCAGCAGGCGGCGCTGTTCGGCCAGGCCTGCTTCGACGAGGGCGACGCGAAGAACACCTACGGCACCGGCTCGTTCTTCCTGATGAACACCGGCGAGGAGCCCGTCGACTCCGACCACGGGCTGCTGACGACGGTCGCCTTCCAGCGCTCCGGCGAACCCGTCCGGTACGCCCTGGAGGGGTCGATCTTCGTCACCGGCGCCGCCATCGAGTTCCTGGAGGACGTCGAGCTCATCGACGACGCGGCCGAGACGGCCGAACTCGCCCGCAGCGTCGACTCCACCGACGGCGTCTACGTCGTCCCCGCCTTCACCGGGCTCGGCGCCCCCCACTGGGACGGCCGCGCCCGCGGCACCGTCGTCGGGCTGACCCGCGGCACCCGCCGCGAGCACATCGTCCGGGCGACGCTGGAGGCCATCGCCTACCAGACCCGCGACGTCGCCGAGGCGATGGAGGCCGACGCCGGCCTCGAGATGGGCCGGCTCCGCGTCGACGGCGGCGCGGTGAAGAACAACTTCCTCTGTCAGCTCCAGTCGGACATCATCCAGACGGACATCGCCCGCCCGGAGGTCGACGAGACGACCGCCCTCGGGGCGGCGTACGCCGCCGGGCTGGCCGTCGGCTACTGGGAGGCCGTCGACGAGCTGCGGGACAACTGGCAGGTCGACCGCCAGTTTACCCCCCGGATGCACCCCGACGAGGCCGACTCGATGTACGACCGCTGGGACGACGCCGTCGAGCGCTCGCTCGACTGGGCCGAGGACGGGGGCGACTGACCGTACGGCGTGACGCTCCGTATCGTCGGCCCCCGGGAGACGTCGCTCACGCTGCTCGTCGGCACGACGCTGGCGCGAGGCTCCGGCGCCGCGATGCCGGTCGTCGGGTCGCTCGCGGCGGGCGTGCTACCGAGTTCGGGCTCCCCCGGCTGATCCGACGCTCCCTGCAACGGGCACGGGCGAGGCGATTCCGCCGTTCACTCGCGCCGGCACGGGCGGCTCGTCGACCCCGGCACGTTCGACGGGTCAGTCGAGCCGCCGCCGCATGCACGTCGCGTCGTCCGGACAGAGCGTCTCGAATTCCGGCGTCCCGCGGACCGCCGGCGGCGCCGCCGTCCGCGGAATCGTCTCGTACCCCCGCTCGCCGAAGAACCCCGCGGCGGTCGTCGTCAGCAGGTACAGCGTCGTCACGCCGGCCTCGCGTGCCCGTGCCTCCAAGGCGTCGCACAGCGCGGTCCCGTACCCCCGGCCGCGCTCCGACTCGACGACCACCACCGACCGGAGCAGCCCGTCCGTTCCGTGGACCTCAACGCCGCCCCCGCCGACGAGCCTCCCGTCGCGCCGCGCGAGGAAGAAGCGGCCGGGCGCCTCGCGGACGTCGTCGGGGAGGCCGTTCGACGCCAGCAGCGCCGCGAGACGGTCGCGGTCGTCGGGGTCGGCCCGGTCGAGCGTCACGGCGTCGGGGTCGTCGGGCGGGTCCATCGTCGTGGGCGAGGCTCAGCGCTGGACGGCCAGCACGGGAACGTCGCCGCTCTCGATAACGGACTCGGTGACGCTGCCGAAGATGAGCCGGCCGGCGCCGCTCCGGGCGCGGGTACTCATGACGACGAGGTCGGCGGCGACATCGGTCGCGTAGTCGGCGATGACGTTGGCCGGGCTGCCGAACTCGACGGCGACGGTCGCGTCGACGGTCGGGGGAGCGTCCTCGAGGAGCCGCTCGGCGGCCTCGGTCCGCTCCGTGCGGCGCCGGTCGATGGCCGTCTGGTCGCGGCCGGCCGTCCCGGTGCCGCTGGAGAGCTCGACGACCGACAGGACGTGCAGGGTCGCGTCGTACCGGTCGGCGAGGTCGAACGCGTGGGCGGCGGCGTCGGTCGTCGCCTCGCTGCCGTCCGTCGGGAGGAGGATGGTGTCGTACATCAGTAGGGTCGGTGGGTCGGATGGGGTGGTGTCATATGACGGTCACTGTCGGCGGGCGATGAGGGCTGCGTCGGCGAGGACGTCGAAGCCGATGGGGACGAGTTGGACCGCCCCGCCGAGGACGAACAGGTTGGCGAGCACGAACTCCGACAGCGGGCCGACGCCGGCCGCCAGCACTCCGAGCGTCGCGACGCCGCTTGCGACGTAGACGAGCCGCTCCTGCCGCCGTAACTGTGGATTCTCCCAGTTGTAGAGGCCGGTCACCAGGTAGCCGACGCCGATGACCGCGAACCAGGGGTGCCAGTAGCCGTAGACCGCCGCGCCGGGCGGCAGCAGCTCCGCGAGGGCCGCGAGGTTGACCGCCGTGGCGGCCACGTTGAGCCCGGCCCACACCAGCCACACACGGTTCCGTCTGACCGTCGGCGCCGTGTACACGACGGCGACGAGGATGATGCCGGCGGTCAGAACGGCCCAGGTGACGACGATGGACCGGATCGGCCCGAGCGGCGCCAGGGCTGGGTTGCGGGCGAACAGCCACGACAGCCCCCAGCCGACGACGCCCTCGAGGAAGCCGACCAGCAGCAGCCCGTCGCCGGGCATCGGCGGCGACAGCAGCCGCCGGAAGTACCGCGAGAGGGCGACCCCCGACCGCCGGAGCCGGTCGACCGTCGCCGTGCTGTTGCTCATGCTGCCCGCCGGCGTCGCCGGACGACGACGCCGAGCGACCAGTGACGCGTCCCTGTCATTATCTCCCAGTAGCGGCCGGCGGGTGAAAACGTTCCGCATCTCGAGGCCCCCCGGTCGTGCGCCGATCGCCAGTTGTTTGCAGTCCGTCACACGTGCATAAGCTACGATAACGTTTGGTACTGTGTGACAATCGCTACGCGCGCAGCAGTACTCGAAACCCACGGCGAACCGCTGAACATCACCGACGTCGAGGCGCCGACGGCGGACCCGGACGGCGCGGTCGTGGAGCTGGAGGCCTGCGGCGTC
>JAHENN010000033.1 GCA_018609665.1 Haloarculaceae archaeon
CGGGCTCGGTCGAACAGCCACAGAAAATCTTCGTCTCCGTCTCCAGCTGGACGTGGACCTCCAGCCCGATGACGGCCGCGAGCTCGCGTGTCTCCGCCGTCCGTGCGGTCATCACCGGTCAATTGACGCGGGGATGCTTTAGCCTGACGGGCTCGCGTGGCCGTCGGCGACCTGACAGCCGACGGAGAGACGCCGCCGTCGCCGCCGCGGAACCGACCGACGACGCGGTGTCGGGTCGGCACCGGGACGTATCAGGCTCGTTGGTAATGTCTGACGCAGATTTATACGTGCGGGGGCGCCAATCGGAGGCATGGCCGGGAACCGCGTGGACGAACTGGAGGCCAAGGTGCAGGAACTGGAAGCGACCGTCGACGGGTTGACCGACGAACTGGTCGAGACCAAGGAGCGGCTGCAGGCGCTCGAGGACGACGCCGACGAGAGCTACGACATCCTCGAGGGGGGGTCGACCGGCGACGCTTCCAACGACGCCGACGACGCAACCGGCGTCGAGGACGTCGAGGACGTCGAAGACGCCGAGGACGCCGACGCCGTCGACGACGTTAACCCCGACGAGGCCGAGGAAGAGGACAACTCGGGCTCCGGCGACGACATCATCGTCGCCTGACCCCGGGGTCGACGAGCGCCCTCATGCACATCAAAGAGCTCGTACTGGACGACTTCAAGAGCTTCGGTCGCAAGACCCGCATCCCGCTGTACGAGGACTTCACGACCATCAGCGGCCCGAACGGCTCCGGGAAGTCGAACATCATCGACGCGATCCTCTTCGCGCTGGGGCTGGCCCGGACCTCGGGCATCCGCGCGGAGAAGCTCACCGACCTCATCTACAACCCGGGCCACGAGGACGGCGAGGCCTTCGACGGCGAGCGGGAGGCCAGCGTCGAGGTCGTGCTCGACAACGGCGACCGGACGCTGACCCGCGAGCAGGTCGTCTCCGCGGCCGGCTCCGAGAAGGTCGGCGACGTCGACGAAATTTCGGTCCGGCGCCGCGTCAAACAGACCGACGAGGACACCTACTACTCCTACTACTACCTCAACGGCCGGTCGGTGAACCTCTCGGACATCCAGGACCTGCTGGCGCAGGCCGGCGTGACGCCGGAGGGGTACAACGTCGTGATGCAGGGCGACGTGACCGAGATCATCACGATGACGGCCGGCTCCCGGCGGGAGATCATCGACGAGATCGCCGGCGTCGCGGAGTTCGACAAGAAGAAGGCCGACGCGCTGGAGGAGCTGGAGACGGTCCAAGAGCGCGTCGACGAGGCCGACCTCCGCATCGAGGAGAAGGAAGAGCGGCTCGAACAGCTCTCCGACGAGCGGGAGACCGCCCTGGAGTATCAGGAACTCCGCGAAGAGAAGGAGGAGTACGAGGGCTACCTGAAGGCCGCCGAGTTGGAGGACAAACGCGAGGCGCTGGCGGCGACCCGCGAGGAGGTCGCCGAGACGGAGGCGGAGCTGGAGGAGCTGCGGCGCGAGCTCGACGAGCGGCGGGGCCGGGTCACCCGCCTCGAGGAGGACCTGGCGGACCTGGACGCCGAGATCGAGCGGAAGGGCGAGGACGAGCAGATCGAGCTGAAGCGGGAGATCGAGGCCATCAAGGGCGAGATCACCCGGCTGGAGGACCGCATCGCCGCCGAGAAGGAAACCGTCGAGGACGCCGAAAGCGAGCGCCGGGAGGCGTTCGTCCAGGTCGACCGCAAGCAGGAGACCATCGAGGAGCTGGAGGCGGAGATCCGGAACGTGAAGGTCGAGAAGTCGTCGCTGAAGGCCGACGTCGCGGAGAAGGAGGAGGAACTCGAGGCCGTCGAGGCCGAGATCGAGGCCGTCGACACCGAGTACGAGGCCGTCCGCGACGAACTCGAGGCGAAGCGCGAGGCGGTCCAGACCGCCCGCGACGAGCGCAACGAGCTCCAGCGCGAGCAGGACCGGCTGCTCGACGAGTCCCGGCGGCGCTCGAGGGAAGAGAGCGAAAAGCAGGAGGAAATCGAGGCGGCCGAGGCCGAGCTGCCGGAGCTGGACACCGACCTCGAGGACCTCCGGCGGGAGCTGGAGAAGGCCGAGGCCAACCGCGAGAACATCGACGCGGCCGTCGCGGACCTCCGGGAAGAGAAGCGCGCCCTGAAAGACGACCTCGGGGACGTCGAGGACGAGCTATCGGCGAAACAGCAGGAGTACGCCGAGCTGGAGGCGAAGGCCGGCGAGAGCGGCGACGGCTCCTACGGGCGGGCGGTGACGACGGTGCTGAACGCCGGCTTCGACGGCGTCCACGGCACGGTCGGACAGCTGGGCAGCGTCGACCCGGAGTACGCGACGGCCTGCGAGACGGCCGCCGGCGCCCGCCTCGCCAACGTCGTCGTCGACGACGACGGCGTCGGCCAGCGGTGCATCGACCACCTGAAGTCCCGCAACGCCGGCCGGGCGACGTTCCTGCCGATGACGGAGATGCAGCGGCGGTCGCTGCCGTCGGCGCCGGAGCTGCCGGGCGTCGTCGACTTCGCCTACGAGCTCATCGACTTCGACCCGACCTACGCCGAGGTGTTCTCCTACGTCGTCGGCGACACGCTGGTCGTCGAGGACATGGACACCGCCCGCGAGCTGATGGGCGAGTTCCGCATCGTGACGCTGGACGGCGACCTCGTCGAGAAGTCCGGCGCGATGACGGGCGGCTCGACGTCCGGCTCGCGGTACTCCTTCACGAAGAGCGGGAAGGGGCAACTGGAGCGGGTCGCCGAGCGCATCGCGGAGCTGGAAGACGAGAAGCGGTCGATCCGCGAGGACCTGCGGGACGTCGAGGAGCGGCTCGACGACGCCCGCGACCGCCAGTCCGACGCCGCCGAGCAGGTCCGGGAGATCGAGACCGACATCGAGTCCGTCGAGGCGAAGCGGGCCGACGTCGAGGAGCGCATCGACCGGCTCGAAGGCGAGCTGGCCGACATCGAGGCCGAACGCGAGGACGTCGCCGACGAGATGGCGGCGGTCGAGGCCGACATCGAGGACAAGACCGCCGAGATCGAGGCACTCGAGGCCGAAATCGACGAGCTGGAGGCCGAACTACAGGACTCGGACATCCCGGAGCTGACCAGCGAGGCCGAGGCGATACGCGAAGAGATCGCCGACCTCGAGGACCGGATGGACGAGCTGGACGGCGACCTGAACGAACTCGAGCTCGAGAAGGGGTACGCCGAGGACGCCATCGAGGAGCTGCACGACGACATCGAGGCGGCCCAGAACCGGAAGGCCGAGGCCGAGGAGACCATCGCGGAGCTGGAGGAGCAGGTGGCCGACCGGGAGGCCGACCTCGAGGCCAAGAAGGCGGCCGTCGAGGAGCTGGAAGACGAGCTGGCCGACCTGAAGGCCGAACGCGAGACGCTGCGGGCGGAGCTGGAGGACGCCAAGGACGCCCGCGACGAGCAGGCCGAGGCGGTCGCCGACGTCGAGGCCGACCTCGAGTCGCTGCGGGACGACGTCGACCGCCTGAACTGGGAGATCGACGAGCTCGAGTCCCAGGTCGGCGACTACGACCCCGAGGCGGTGCCGGACCACGACGACGTCGAGGCGGAGATCGACCGCCTAGAGACGGAGATGGCGGCGCTGGAGCCGGTGAACATGCTCGCCATCGACGAGTACGACGACGTCGAGGCCGACCTCGAGGAGCTGCGGGACAAGCGGGCGACGCTGGTCGAGGAGGCCGACGGCATCCGCGAGCGCATCGACGCCTACGAGGCCCGCAAGCGGGAGACGTTCATGGATGCCTACGAGGGCATCAACGAGCAGTTCGAGGACATCTTCGCGCGGCTCTCCGGCGGAACCGGGGAGCTGGTCCTCGAGGACCCCGAGGAGCCGTTCGAGGGCGGGCTGACGATGAAGGCCCGGCCGGCGGACAAGCCGGTCCAGCGGCTGGCGGCGATGTCCGGCGGCGAGAAGTCCCTGACCGCGCTGGCGTTCATCTTCGCCATCCAGCGGTACAACCCGGCGCCGTTCTACGCCCTGGACGAGATCGACGCCTTCCTCGACGCCGCCAACGCCGAGATGGTCGGCGAGATGGTCGAGGAGCTGGCCGGCGAGGCGCAGTTCGTCGTCGTCTCCCACCGGTCGGCGCTGCTCGAGCGGTCGGAGCGGGCCATCGGCGTCATGATGCAGGATGACAACGTCTCGGCCGTGACCGGGATCGACCTGTCGGCAGAGGGGGTGCCGGCGGATGACTAGCGAGGGCGAGCGAAGCGAGCCCTCGGAAGAGGCGAGCGGCGAACGCAGTGAGCCGAGAGCTAGCGAGGGTGAGCGGAGCGAACCCTCGACGGAAGCGAGCGGGGAGGACCTTCGTGACGACCCGCGAGCTAGCGGGGACGACCGCGGCGACCCCCAGGACGACGGGCCCCGAGCGGACGGCGCGGCCGACGAGATCCCGCCGGACGTCGTGGGCCACGACGAGCGCGACCGGGACGGCGACGAGTCGACGGACGCGACGCCGGGCGACGACGGTGACGGCGTCCTCTCGGATGTCGATGTCGACGTCGACGCCGACGCGGACGTCGACGATAAGGAGGTCGAGCCGGTGGAGCTGCTGGTCCAGCTCGCCGAAGAGGGCGAGATCGATCCCTGGGACATCGACGTGGTGCGGGTCACCGACAAGTTCCTCGACCGGCTGGACGAGGCGGACATCCGGACCGGCGGGCGGGCGCTGTTCTACGCGTCGGTGCTGCTGCGGATGAAGAGCGACGCGATGTGGACCGACGAGCCGGAGGAGCCCGAGGAGGCCCCGCCGGAACCGTGGGAGGCCGGCGAGCAGGCGCCGGAGGCCGACCCCTTCGACCAGCTCGAACGGGAGGTCGAGCGGCGCATCGAGCGGAAGCGGGCCCGCGGGACGCCGGAGACGCTGGACGAGCTGGTCCGGGACCTCCGGGAGCGCGAGCGGGACAGCTGGTGGAAGGAGTCCCGGACCTACGACACCTCGGAGTCGCCGTCGGAGTACGACCGCGGGACCCGGACGCTGGACTACCGCGCCGGCGACGACCTCCGGATGGACGCCGAGCCGACCGCCGACGACGTCACCGGGACGGCCCACGACGAGCACATGGAGGACATCATCAACGACGTCTACGTGGCCCTCCAGGCCCGCTACGACGGGGGCCGCGACGAGGTGCTGTTCGCCGAGGTGCGGGAGGCCGGCGGCTCGACCGTCGACACGTTCCTGGGGCTGCTGTTCCTCGCCCACCGGGGGCAGGTGCGGCTCGAGCAGGACGACTGCTTCGGCGACCTCTGGATACAGGACCCCGCGGCCGTCGGCGGCGAGGGGACGGCGACGGCCGACGACTGACTACAGGTGGCCGTCGAGGAGCAGCGACAGCTCCCGCCGCGTCTCGCGGTCGACCGCCTCCGACGGCGTGTTGACGGCGCCGTCGAGGGCGTGGCCGCAGTCGCAGTCGCGGTCGGGGAGGTCGCCGGCGAGTGCCTCGATCATCGCCGACATCGACGTCTCGTTGGCGGCGGCGTGCTCCAGGACGGTCTCGACGGACACCTCCTCCTCGTCGTGCCAGACGTCGTAGTCGGTGACGCCGGCCAGCGGGACGTAGCAGAGTTCGGCCTCGCGGGCCAGCTGCGCCTCCGGGACGGTCGTCATGCCGATGACGTCGAAGCCGCGGTCGCGGTAGAAGGCGCTCTCGGCGCGCGTGGAGAACTGCGGGCCCTCGATGGTGACGTGGGTGCCGCCGGCGACGAGGTCGGCGTCGGTCGCGTCGGCGCAGTCCGCGAGGCGGTCGGCCAGCCGGCCGCAGAACGGGTCGGCCATCGAGACGTGGACGACGACGCCGTCGCCGAAGAAGGAGCGCTCGCGGTCGCGGGTGCGGTCGAACAGCTGGTCGGGGACGACGAGCGTCCGCGGCGACAGCTCCTCCCGGAGGCTGCCGACGGCGTTGGTCGCGACGACCCGGTCGACGCCGACCTGCTTCAGCGCGTGGATATTGGCCCGGTAGGGGACGTTCGTCGGGTCGTACCGGTGGTCGCGGCCGTGTCGCGGGAGGAAGGCGACGTCGGTGCCGTCGATCTCGCCGACCTCCAGCGGCGCGCTCGGCGCCCCGAACGGCGTCTGGACACGTTCCTCGTAGCTGTTCTCGAAGCCGAGCGCGTCGTAGATGCCGCTGCCGCCGATGATGCCGAGCATATCGGCCGTTCGGCGGGGTGGTACTTCTGTCTGTGTGTCGGCGCGGTCAG
>JAHENN010000034.1 GCA_018609665.1 Haloarculaceae archaeon
CGGGGACCGAGGCCCGAATCGAGCGGCCGATCACCTTCGTCGGCTCCGAAACCTACCGCCTCACCGTCGTCGCCACCGACGCCACCGGCCGGTCCGGCCGCGACACGCTCGTCGTGGAGCCGCGGACGGACCCCGACCCGCCCGCTCCCGACCCGCCGGAAAGCGGTGTCGACAACTCCAGCGACAGCGCCGATCTGCCGGAGATAAACGGGACGGATGACGACGAACCCGACAGCAACACCGGTGGCTTCGTCGTCGAGCCAGGCAAGCAGGGCGGCTCGGTCACGATCGTCAGCGACGACTACAGCGGCGACCTTCCTCCCGGGAGCGGGCGGGTCTACGATGCCAGTAGCAACAATATTCCTATTCCAGATGGGGGCAGTGGTAGAGAAACTGACCATAGCGGAAATAAAGCCTATTATAACAGCAATGGTTCATCCCCGAGTCTCAATCCGGGCTACGGTAGTGGCGTAACCGGCGGAAGTTCCGGTGAATCAAATAGTGGTTTAAGTAGCGATTCGAGTAGCGGTCCAAGTAGCAATTTGAGTAGTGGCTCAAGCAGTAGTCCGAGTGGCAGACATGTCGGGTTTGTCCGTTAGTTCCCAAACAGTTATTATGTATGTATTTTGGAATTAAAGAAAAATCGTATAATACGCCCGAAAAGTATCAAAATGTGATGCGACGGCGACAGTACCTCCAGGCTGCGGGGCTAGCGCTGACCGGCGGGCTCGCCGGGTGCAGCGAACTCGGTGGTGATGCGTCGACGCCGGTCGCAACGGACACCCCGACTGAGACGGCGACGGCAGAGCCGACGCTGACGGAGGAACCAACGCCCCGAGAGAATCCGCCGAACCTCGACTCACCGTTGTGGCTGAAATTAATCCCACTTGACTATTTCAACGAGGAAGGCGAGTATACCAAACGGATGGCGTTCCAGCGGGTTGACTGGGAGTGGTACCTGCAGATGCGGGAGACAACGCTGGAGTGGGGGACAGCGGGTGACGAGATTTGGTCATTTGCCCCGACGAAAGCGAACTTCAGGCTCGTACCGTCAATGGATATCCTCAAGACTCCGCATTATGGTGCGTTGATTACCATGCTCAATATAGAGGACATTGTGTTCGGCGAGTTCCCGACTGTCGGTCCAGAAATAGAGCGGCAGTGTGGGCTGGCGGCTGACAAGGGCGAACGGGAGCAGGCACGGGTTGTCGACGAGGTCGTTAATTACGGCGTCCCAAACTTGACGACATTCATCGGGATGGACACCGACGCAGTCCACGATGCGCTCGCCGATAACGAGAGGCAGGAATATCCGAACGCCGCGGTTACGACTTATATCGGCACTGACGACGCTGAGTCGCGAAGTATTATTGTGTCCGAAGAAGGGCCGCGGGGCGTCGTGGTGGTCGAAACCGGCGAGGAAAAAACAGAGGATACAGTGCCGGCGTTACGACGGTCCGTCGACGGGAGAGCTGAAACTTTGGCAGCGGACGAGTCGGTTCAGTGGTGTCTGAGTCAGGTGGAGAGTACAGCGCCGGTCGTGACCGGAGAGGTCAACGGCTTTCGGTACGAGTTCGCCGAACAGGGCCGGAGTGACCGGAGCGTCGAGCGGCTGGAGCCGTTCGATACGCTCGTGACGACGCTGGACGCTCGCAAGTACTCGGGAACGGCCCAGCACGCGTTCTCCAACGTCGACGGCAACCCCCCGACGGCCGACGAGTTGCGGGAGTCGTTCGAGACGGACTCGGGAGAGTGGACGGCCAACTCCGGGCCCAACGTGTCGAGCATCGAGGCGTCGTGGGAGTAGGCGGGACTCGGGTGGTCGGCCGCCGTTCGCGACGGGGCGGTAGCCCTCGGCGGGAGGATATCGGCACGCGGCGTTCGTCGTTCACGACGGGTCAGGGCGCTTCACGTCCCGCACTCGTCCGACAGGCAACTCAGCGGCGCTCGGCCCGGTACTGGAGGGTGCCCGGCTCGCGGGCCGCATCGGCGGGCGTCGGCGGTCGTCGCCGTCGCGGAGTACCGACGCGTCAGCTCGGCGGGCGGTCCGAACCGCATCGGGCCGGCGTCGGTCACACCTCCATATACTCCTCATTGAACACCCACTCGCCGTCGTCGCCCCGGATCATGTACTCGCCGTAGTAGGGGACGCGGTTGTCGACGGTCTCGCGGAAGGCCTCGCGAATCTCGGGTTTCGTCATCTCGCCCATGCTGCGGAGGTCGTCGTTGCGGTTGAGACAGCCCTTCAGGTAGCCCTCGTGGGTAACGCGCACGCGGTGGCAGTTCGCACAGAAGGTGGGGTTCTCGACGGGGTCGACGATCTCGACCATGCCCGTGGCGGTTTCGTCGGCGTTGTCGGGGCTGACCCAGTAGCGGTTGCGGTCGTGCATCTCGCGGTGCTCGACCCGGTCGGCCTGCTCCGCCAGCCAGCCGTGGACGCGGTCGATGTCGACGGCCCACTCGGGGCGGCCGGCCAGTTCGGGCATGTACTCGATGAGCTGCAGTTGGAGGCCGTCGTTCTCGGCGACGTGGTCGACCATCTCGGGGACGTAGCCGGCGGTCCGCTCGAAGACGACCATGTTGAGCTTCACCGGGTTGAGGCCGGCCTCGAGGGCGGCGTCGACGCCCGCCATCACGTCGTCGTAGGCGGCGCTCTTGGTGACCTCCCGGAAGGCCTCCGGCGAGAGGGCGTCCTGCGAGACGTTGACGCGCTCGAGGCCGGCGTCGACGAGCGCCGCCGCGCGCTCGGGGAGGAAGGTGCCGTTCGTGGTGAGGGAGGTCTCCATTCCGTCGGGCGTCCGGCGGACGATCTCCTCCAGGTCCTCGCGGAGCATCGGCTCGCCGCCGGTGAACTTCACCGCGTCGACGTCGAACTCGGCGGCGACCTCCAGGAACCGGACGACGTCGTCGGTCGACATCTCGTCGTCGGCGGGTTCCATCGGCCCGCGCGTGTCGCCGAGCCCCTCGTTGTGGCAGTAGACGCAGTCGAAGTTACACCGGTCGGTGAGCGAGACCCGGACGCCGGTGACCTCTCGACCGAACGCGTCCTCGAGCATACGTCCGAGATGCGGTCACACGTTGTTAAAATCGGTGGGGAATCGCCCCGGTTCGTAACGTCTCGTGGTTACGTTCGCCGAGGGTCCGCGGCGGTCGTTCACAACCCTTATCGCCGGCTCGCCGCCTACCGTGGGTATGGACGAGGACGCGATACGCGACCGGCTGTCGGCGGTCGAGGACCCGGACCTCGGCGACGACATCGTCTCGCTGGGGCTGGTGAACGAGGTGGTCGTCGACGCGGAGGCGGTGACGGTCGACCTCGCGCTCGGGGCGCCGTACTCGCCGACGGAGACGGCGATGGCCGGCGAGGTCAGGGAGGCGCTGTCGGGGCTGGACCGGGACCTCGAGCTGACCGCCAGCGTCGACACCGGCCTCGAGGACGGCGAGCAGGTGCTGCCGGGCGTCGAGAACATCATCGCCGTCGCCTCGGGCAAGGGCGGCGTCGGCAAGTCGACGGTCGCGGTAAACCTCGCGGCCGGCCTCTCGAAGATGGGCGCCCGCGTGGGGCTGTTCGACGCCGACATCTACGGGCCGAACGTCCCACGGATGGTCGACGCCGACGAGCGGCCGAAGGCCACCCACGAGGAGAACATCGTCCCGCCGGAGAAGTACGGCATGGAGCTGATGAGCATGGACTTCCTCGTCGGCGAGGACGACCCCGTCATCTGGCGGGGGCCGATGGTCCACAAGGTGCTGACCCAGCTGTGGGAGGACGTCGAGTGGGGGAGCCTCGACTACATGGTGGTCGACCTGCCGCCGGGGACCGGCGACACGCAGCTGACGCTGCTGCAGTCCGTCCCGGTGTCCGGGGCGGTCATCGTCACGACGCCGCAGGAGGTGGCCGTCGACGACGCCCGGAAGGGCCTGCGCATGTTCGGCAAGCACGACACGCCCGTGCTCGGCGTCGTCGAGAACATGTCGGGGTTCGTCTGCCCGGACTGCGGCGGCGAACACGACATCTTCGACAGCGGCGGCGGCCGCGAGTTCGCCGCGGCGAACGAGATGCCGTTCCTGGGGGAGATACCGCTGGACCCGGCGGTCCGGGAGGGCGGCGACGGCGGCGCTCCGGTCGTCCTCGACGACGACCGGGAGGCCGGCGCCGCCTTCCGCGAGTTCGCCGACGAGACGGCGAACATGCAGGGGATCGTCCGGCGGCGGCAGGTCAGCGGGCGATGACGAGCGGCGATATCGAGCCCGACCCCGAGCGGGCCGCGCTGCTGCGGGCCGTCGCCGAGGACGTCCGCGGCGAGAGCTCCGAGAGCGAGCAGGTCGCGGCGATGCTGTACCGGGTGTCGGACCTCTACGACCCCGCGGAGGAGACCACCCCCGCGGAAATCCACCGCAACCTCCGGACCATCCTCCGGGTCAAGGAGCGCGGCGGGATGCCGGGCCGCGACCGAGGCGACCGGTAAGGCCTTCAGTCTCCGCCTCGCCAGCGGAGACATGGTCGAGACGCTGCTGCACACCGGCATCGAGCATCCGAACCTCTGGTGGGTCGTCGTCCCGAGCGTGCTCTCCTTTCTCGCGGGGCTGGCCGCGTTCGTCCTCTCGGACCGCGTCCGGGCGTGGGTCGACGGCGAGGGAAGCCTCGCCGAGTGAGCCCCCGTGCGACGGTCGCTCGAACCCGTTGAGGCCGGCGTCGCCCGGCGTATCGTTGTCCTTAAGTACGGTCGTCGGGTAGCCGGAGACGCAATCGATGCAGGGGCCCCGGCCCCGAGTCCGAAGAGACCCGGACGCGAGTTCGGGAACGCACGGACCGCACTCCGTGAGGGCGAGGATACGCGCACGCAGGTCGTGGTAGCCAAGCCTGGCCCAAGGCGCAGGGTTGCTAACTCTGTGGCGCAAGCCTCCGGGGTTCGAATCCCCGCCACGACGCTAACCAACAACACATGAGTGCTGAAGAACCCACGGCGGACGAGGAAGACGACGACATCCAGTACTTCGTCCGTATCGGACAGACCGACCTCGACGGAACGCAGAGCGTCGAGCGGGCGCTGACCGACATGAACGGCATCGGTCGACGCGTCGCTCGCATCATCGCCGACAGGGCCGGCGTCGACCGCCGAGAGCTGCTCGGCGGGCTCGACGAGGAGACCATCGACGAGATCGTCGACCTCGTGGAGGGGTACGCCGACGAGGTGCCCGAGTGGCTCACCAACCACCAGAACGACTTCTTCGACGGCGAGACCACCCACGAGATCGGCAACGAACTCGAGATGACCCGCCGGCAGGACGTCAACCGGATGAAGATGATCGACTCCTACAAGGGCGTCCGCCACAAGCGCGGCCAGAAGGTCCGCGGCCAGCGGACGAAGTCCACCGGCCGGACGGAGGGCACCATCGGTGTCAACGTCGAGGCCATCAAGGAGGACATGGAAGAGGAAGGAGGTGACGAGGAGTAATGGCGCTCGGCACCAACACGAAGTTCTACGAGACGCCGAACCACCCCTTCCAGGGCGAGCGCATCGCCGACGAGGGCGACCTCGTCTCCCGGTACGGCCTCTCGAACAAGGAGGAGCTGTGGCGGGCCCAGTCGGAGCTACGGGACTACCGCCGGGAGGCGCGTCGCCTCCTGGGCGAGGCCCAGGGCGACGCCGAGGCCGCCGGCGAGGCCGGCAGCGAGTTCATGGCCCGGCTGAAGCGCATCGGCGTCCTCGACGACGAGGAGGGCATCGACGACGTCCTGTCGCTGGACGTCACCGACATCCTCGAACGGCGGCTCCAGACGGTCGCCTACCGGCAGGGGCTGGCCAACACGGCCCAGCAGGCCCGGCAGTTCATCGTCCACGGCCACGTCACCGTCGACGGCGCCCGCGTCACCTCGCCGTCGTACAAGATCGGCGTCGCCGAGGCCGACCGTATCGAGTTCGACGACACGAGCCCGCTCGACGACGACCTCCATCCAGAGCGCGCGGAGGAGCAATAACATGGCAGACGACAAGACCTGGGGCATCGCGCACGTGTATGCCTCGTTCAACAACACGATCATCACGGTAACGGACCTGACCGGCGCCGAGACGATCACCAAGTCGTCCGGCGGAACGGTCGTGAAGCAGAACCGCGACGAGGCGTCGCCGTACGCCGCCATGCAGATGGCCGAGGTGGTCGCCGAGGAGGTCCAAGACGCCGGCGTCGACGGCGTCCACGTCCGGGTCCGCGGCCCGGGCGGCAACCAGCAGAGCAACCCCGGCCCGGGCGCGCAGGCGACCATCCGGGCGCTGGCCCGCGCCGGGCTCGAGATCGGCCGCATCGAGGACGTGACCCCCATCCCGCACGACGGCACGCGGGCCCCGAAGAACGCGGGGTTCTGAGATGAGCGAGGAGTACGAGGTAACGTTCATCGACCGCGACGACCGGAGCGCGCGGTTCCTCGTCCGCGGCGTGACGCCGGCCTTCGCCAACGGCGTCCGGCGGGCGATCCTCGCGGACGTGCCGACGCTGTCGGTCGACTCCGTCCGCGTGATCGAGAACTCGTCGGTGATGTTCGACGAGCAGATCGCTCTCCGGCTCGGCCTCGTCCCGCTGACGACGCCGGACGACTACCGGCCGGACGACGAGGTCACGCTGGCCATCGACGTCGAGGGGCCGGCCACCGCCTACTCGGGCGATCTGGTCTCCAGCGACGAGGCGGTCCAGCCCGCCGACGAGGACATCCCCATCATCGAACTGAAGGAGGGCCAGCGGCTGGAGCTGGAGGCCGACGCGGCGCTCGGCGTCGGCAAGGACCACGCCAAACACCAGGGCGGCGTGGCGGTCGGCTACCGGCACCTCCAGCGCGTGGAGGTCGTCGGCGAGACCGGCGAGTTCGAGGACGACGACCCGGAGATCATCCGCGGCGTCATCGAGGAAGGCGCGGCCGAGCACGCCGACGCCGACGCCGAGAACGACGACCTCGTGCCCGCGGCGGCGTTCGACAACGACCTCAGCCGGCGGTACCCGGGCAAGGAGGTCGCGGTCGAGGACGTGCCGAACGCCTTCGTGTTCGACGTCGAGAGCGACGGCTCGATTCCGGTCGAGGAGCTCGTCCTCGATGCGGTCCGGACGCTGGATTCCCGGGCGAACGAACTGCAGGAAGCGGTCCAACTGTAACGACGACCATGTCCCCCACCACCCGCATCGGTCCGCGCCGGACGGTCGACGACGGCGGTGCAGCCGCGCGTCCGTCGGCGGTCCGGCAGGCGGCGGGGACCGAAAGCGCCTTTAGCGGGGACGCGAAACGGCAGACTGCGCGCAGGGATAGCCAAGTCAGGCCAACGGCGCAGCGTTCAGGGCGCTGTCCTGTAGAGGTCCGCAGGTTCAAATCCTGCTCCCTGCACTGCATCCACTTCTCAGGAGCAATCAACGATGAGTAGCAAGACGAACCCGAGGCTGACCAGCCTCATCGCCGACCTGAAGTCGACCGCCCGCAACGGCGGCAGCGAGGTCTGGAGCGATGTCGCCGAGCGCCTCGAGAAACCCCGGCGCACGCACGCGGAGGTCAACCTGGGCCGCATCGAGCGGTACGCCCAGGCCGACGAGACCGTGGTCGTGCCCGGCAAGGTGCTCGGGTCCGGTGCCCTCCGGAAGGAGGTCACCGTCGCAGCCGTCGACTTCTCGTCGACGGCCCGGACCAAGATCGACCAGGCCGGCGAAGCGATCGAACTCGAACAGGCACTCGAAGACAACCCCGACGGCTCGAACGTACGGGTGATTCGATGAGTTACGCGGAGTTCGACGCCGACGTCGTCGTCGACGCCCGCGACTGTATCGTCGGCCGCGTCGCCTCGCAGGTCGCCCAGCGCGCGCTGGACGGCGAGCGCGTGGCCGTGGTCAACGCCGAGCAGGCGGTCATCACCGGCAGCGAGGAGGACGTCATGTCGGTCTACCGGCAGCGGGACGAGGTCGGCTCCGACAAGGGGCCGAACTACCCCAAGCGCCCGGACCGCATCTTCAAGCGGGCCGTCCGCGGGATGGTTCCGTACAAGCAGAGCCGGGGTCGAGAGGCCCTCGGTCGGCTCCGCGTCTACGTGGGCAACCCCTACGACGAGGCGGAGGTCCTGGAGGACACCTCGCTGGACCGGCTGTCGAACATCAAGTTCGTCTCGCTCGGCACCGTGAGCGAGAACCTGGGTGCTAACGTCACATGGTAACCAACACATCCGGCAAGAAGAAGACGGCCATCGCCCGCGCGACGGTCTCGGACGGCTCCGGCCGGGTCCGGGTCAACTCCCGGCCCGTCGAGCTGGTCGAGCCCGAGCAGGCGCGGCTGAAGATGCTCGAACCGTTCCGCATCGCCGACGACGACCTCCGCGAGGAGGTCAACATCGACGTCACGGTCTCCGGCGGCGGCTTCGCCGGGCAGGCCGACGCGGTCCGGACCGCCGTCGCCCGCGGGCTCGTAGAGTACACCAACGACGCCGAGCTGCGGGACGCGTTCCGGTCGTTCGACCGCTCGCTGCTGGTCAACGACGTCCGGCAGTCCGAATCGAAAAAGTGGGGCGGCCCCGGCGCGCGGGCCCGTTACCAGAAGTCCTACCGCTGAGGTGATCCAACTATGATGGTACCCGTCCGATGCTTCACGTGCGGCAAGGTCGTCGGCGAGCACTGGGAGGAGTTCAAGA
>JAHENN010000035.1 GCA_018609665.1 Haloarculaceae archaeon
CGACCTCGACTACGCGTTCGCGCCGCACGACGCCGACGGCGCCGCCCTGGTCTCCCACGGGCTCTTCGAGCCGCTGGTGCCCGACTACGGCAACGTCGAGTGGGACGCCGACGAGGTGCTCGCCGAGTCGACCGTCGACTTCGACGCGATGCTGCTCGGCGACGAGCACGCCCCCACCCGCCAGGAGGTCGACGGAACGTGGGTCACCTACTGCGGGTCGACCGAGCGGGCCAGCGCCGACGAGCGCGACGAGCGCGGCTACAACATCGTCGAGTTCGACGACGAGGACGAGGTCCACGTCAGCCGCCGCGGCGTCGAGACCCGCGAGTTCGTCTTCCTCGAACTCGAACTCGCCGAGGACGAGGGCTTCGACCGCGTCCGCCGGCGCCTCCGCGAGCGGACGGTCGAGGATGCCGTCGTCCACGTGGAGCTGTCCGGCGACGGCGAGGCGGTCTCGGCGGCGCGAATCGAGGAGTTCGCCGACGACGAGGGCGCCCTCGTCGCCCGGGTGACGGACCGCCGGGAGGTGAGCGACGAGGCCGACGCCGACGTCGTCTTCGCCGACCCCGACGAGGCGGTCCGCGAGCGGGTCCGCGAACTCGGGCTGAGCGAGGCTGCCCGCGACCTCGACGAGACCATCCGCGCGGGCGAGGTGGCCGACGCCAACGTCGCCGACGAGGTCGAGCGCCGCGTCGAGGAACTGCTCGAGGAGCCGGCGGCCTTCGAGTCCGCGGCCGACGCCGACCCCGAAACCGTCGCCGACCGGCTCGCGGACGGCGGCGACGAGGCCAGCGACGAGGCCGGCGACGAAGCCGGTGACGGCGGCGACGAGGCCGGCGACGGCAGCGACGAAGCCGGCGACGACGCGACCGACGAGGACGCGGCGGACGCCGACGACCACGAGGCCGACGCCGACGCCGGCACGACCGGCGCCGATGCCGATGCCGACGCCGGCGGCTCCGGCGAATCGCGACACGACGGGACCGACGCGGAGCGGCACGCGGACGGAGAGAGCGGTGACGGGGGCGTCGACGGCGCCGCCGACGGCGACGACCAGGCCTCGATGGAGGACTACCTGTGAGATTCGAGCGCGTCCGGCTCCGGAACTTCAAGTGCTACGAGGACGCCGAGCTGACGCTGCGGTCCGGCGTGACCGTCGTCCACGGGGTCAACGGCAGCGGCAAGTCGTCGCTGCTCGAGGCGTGTTTCTTCGCGCTGTATGGCGCCCGGGCGGTCGAGGGGACCCTCGACGAGGTCATCTCCAACGGCGCCGAGGAGATGACCGTCGAGCTGTGGTTCACGCACGACGACGGCCGGTTCCACGTCGAGCGAGAGGTGAAGCTCCGGGGTGGGACCGCCAAGACGACCACCTGCGAGCTGGAGACGCCGGCCGAGACGGTCGGCGGCGTCACCGACGTCGAGGCCCGCGTGGCGTCGCTGCTCCGGATGGACGCCGAGGCGTTCGTCAACTGCGCCTACGTCCGGCAGGGCGAGGTGAACAAGCTGATCAACGCCTCGCCGGGCGAGCGGCAGGACATGATCGACGAGCTGCTGCAGCTCGGCCGGCTCGAGGAGTACCGCGAGCGGGCCAGCGACGCCCGCGTCGGCGTCGGCCGCGTCCGGGACGACAAGCAGGGGGCGCTCTCGCAGGTCGAGGCCCAGATCGAGACGAAGGAGGAGAAGGACCTGCACGACCGGCTCAACGGCCTCCGGTCGGAGCTGGAGTCCGTCGAGGCCGACATCGAGGAGAAGGAGGCGAACCGCGAGGAGGCCCAGCGGACGCTCGACGCCGCCGAGGACGTCCTCGAGGAGTACGACCGCCGGCGGGAGGAGATCGCCGACCTGGAGGCGGAGATCGAGGAGCTGGTCGAGACCATCGCCGACGCCGAGGACGAGCGCGAACGGCTGGGCGAGCGGATCGGCTCGCTGCGGGAGACGGCCGAGGGGCTCCGCGAGGAGCTCGAGGAGACCGTCGCCGAGACGGAGCTGGAGGCGGCCGACGAGGACGCCGTCGAGGCGCGGCTCGCGGAGCTCGACGAGGAGGCCGAGGGCCTGCGGGACGACATCGAGGCCAGGCGGCTCGAGGCCCGGGAGCACGACGACGACGCCGAGGGCGAACGGGAGCGGGCCGCGGAGCTCCGCGAGGCAGCCGAGACGGCCCGCGAGGAGGCCGCGGAGCTGGAGACGGCCGTCGAGGACGGCCGCGAGGAGCTGGCCGACCGCCGGGCGACGCTCGCGGAGCTCGACGAGAAGGTCGAGACGCTCGAGGCGACGCTGGCGGACGCGCCCGTCGACCGCGAGTCCGTCGAGACGCACCGCGAGTCCGTCGAGGCAGAGCTGACCGAGGCCACCGAACGCGTTGCGGCGCTGCGGGCGGAGCTGAAGAACGCCCGCGAGACGGTCCGGGAGGCCGAGGCGCTGCTGGAGGCGGGCCGGTGTCCGGAGTGCGGCCAGCCGGTCGAGGAGTCGCCGCACGTCGAGACGCTGGACGACGACCGCGAGCGCGTCGCGGAGCTGGAGTCCGACCTCGAAAGCGCCGAGGAGCGCGTCGCGGAGCTGGAGACGAAGCGCGACCGCGCGGTCGAACTCGTCGAGGCGGCCGCGGAGCTGGAACGGCTCGAGGAGCGCCGCGAGGACGTCGCGTCGCTGGTCGACCAGCGGGCGGCGACGCTGGAGGAGAAGGCCGACCGCGCCGAGACGCTCCGGGCGGAGGCCGACGACCACGAGGCCGACGCCGAGGAAGCCGTCGAGGCCGCCGAGGCCGCCGAGGCCGCCGCCGCCGAGGCCCGGGAGGCCGTCGGCGAGCTGAACCGGGAGAAGGCCGCCCTCGACGACCGCCGGGAGCGGCTCGAGGACGTCGCGGACCTGCTGGACGAACTCGCCGAAACCGAGGCGGAGCTGGAGCGGCTCCGGGAGCGGCGCGACGACAGGGCCGAGCTGAACGACGAGCGCCGCGACCGGCTCGCCGAAAAGCGCCAGCGGGTGGCCGACCTCGAAGAGGAGTTCGACGAGAGCGCCGTCGAGCAGGCCCGCGAGGACAAGGAGCGGGCCGAGGCGTACCTCGACGACGTCGAGCCGTATCTGGCGGAGCAGCGCGAGACGCGGGACGACCTGCAGGCGTCGGTCGGCGCCGTCGAGCGGGAGCTCGAGGAGCTGGAGGGGCTCCGGGAGCGCCGCGCAGAGCTCCGGGAGACGGTCGACCGGCTGGAGTCGCTGTACGACGAGGCCCACGACCTCCAGCGGACCTACGCGGACCTCCGGGCGGAGCTGCGGCGGCGGAACGTCGAGACGCTGGAAGCGATGCTCAACGAGACGTTCCGGCTCGTCTACCAGAACGACTCCTACGCGCGCATCGAGCTGGACGGCGACTACGAGCTGACCGTCTACCAGAAGGACGGCACGCCGCTGGAGCCGGAACAGCTGTCGGGCGGCGAGCGGGCGCTGTTCAACCTCTCGCTGCGGTGTGCCATCTACCGGCTGCTCGCGGAGGGCATCGACGGGACGGCGCCGATGCCGCCGCTCATCCTCGACGAGCCGACGGTGTTCCTCGACGCCGGCCACGTCTCGAAGCTGGTCGAACTCGTCGAGTCGATGACCGACCACGGCGTCGACCAGATCCTCGTCGTCAGCCACGACGAGGAGCTGGTCGGGGCAGCCGACGACCTGGTCGCGGTCCGGAAGGACCCGACGACGAACCGGTCGTCGGTGGAGCGGTCGGCGACAGTCGAGGCCCCGTCGTAGCTACGCTCGCAGTGCCGCCAGCCCCTCGCGGCCGCGGTCGGTGAGCCGGTAGCCGCGCTCGCCGCCGACCTCGGTCTCGGCGACCAGCCCGGCGGCGCGGAACTCGGCGAACAGCCCGTGGAGGTCCGACTCGCAGAGGTCGTACTCCCCGAGGACGGCCCGGACGGACAGCGGGCCGCGCTCGTCCAGTTCGAGAACGAGCCCGAGGGCCTGCTCTGAGCGGACGGCCGTCAGCAGCCGCCGGGTCGGCTCCGGCACCCGCCGGGCGGCCAGCGCCAGCGGCGACTCGCCGGCGGCGGCGAGCTCGTCGTTCGGGAGGTACCGCTCCTCGCCGGTCTCGGGGTCGCGGACGAGGCTGGACTCCCCGGAGCGCTTCACCAGCAGGTAGCTGTCGCCGTCGTGCTCGACGGTCCTCACGACCCGTCACCCCGGCGGTCGGCCCGGAAGGTCCGGTAGAAGCGGACGGTTGCGACGGCTGCGACGCAGCCGACGGCGATTGCGAGGCCGCCGAGCTCCCAGTCGCCGCGGAAGTACACCAGCATCAGACCCAGCGGGACGGCGGCCATGGCGACGTTCAGCGAGAGGACCGACCCCCAGAACGTTCGGAGGAGTAGCTTGTCGGCGTCGCCCCCGGCCCCGACGTCGACGTCGACGTCGTCGTCTGTCGGCCGGTCGACGGACGGCGTCTCGGGGCCGGGTCTCTGGAGGTCGGGCTCTCCGGGGGCGGGCGCGTCGCTGTCGCCGGCGGTCACACCGCAACCCAGCGACTCCGGGGGGAAAAGTTACGCGACCTCTTCGAGATTGACGACCTCGGCCGCCTGCATCCAGGCGAGGGGATTTTCCGCGTCGTAGAATACCACGCCCTCGTCCGTCCGGTAGGACTCCGTCGACGCGACGGCGTCGGTAACCACCGGCTCGGGGCGCTCTCCCGCGCTGTCCTGCTCACCCTTCGCATCGGGGTCGGCCATTGGGTGTCACCATCGTTTGGTAGCATATATCGGTGTAAATCCCTTGTGTCCGTGTCAGAGCTCGAAACGGGAGACGTGACGGCCGTCGAACCGGCGGGTCGTGCCGGACCGCCGGAGTTTTTGTGCGGGAACGCGAAAGAAGGGAAACATGACCACGGGCAGCGAGCAGGGGACCCTCGACGCGTTCGGCGGCGACGACGGCGACGGCGCCGACCGGCCCGACGAGGAGGCCGCCGCCGTCGCGACGCCGGAGGCCGACGACGCCGCCGTCGTCGACCTCTCCGAGCGGCGGTTCCCGGCGGTCGACGACCGCGTGGAGCTGTCGGTCACCCAGGTCGACTACACCGTCGAGGGCAGCGGCGACGACGAGCGGCCGGTACTGCACGTCTTCGGCCGGACGACCGACCGCGAGCCCGTCCACGTCCGGGTTCACGACTTCCGGCCGTACTTCTACACGCCGGTGGCGGACCTCGACACCGCGGTCGACGCCGAGACGCCGCTGACCGAGCGGGACATCGTCGACTCCCGGCTCGACCACGACCGGCTCACCGGCGTCGAGACGTACGGCGACCGGCCCGGCGATACGGACGCCGACCCCGAGCGGGTCGTCGTCTACGACTCGATCCGGGGCGAAGAACTGGTGAAGGTGTTCGGCCAGACGCCCCGCGACGTCGGCGAACTGCGCGACCGGTTCGACCACTACGAGGCGGACATCCTCTTTCCGAACCGGCTACTCATCGACAAGGACATCCGCAGTGGCGTCCGCGTGCCGGCCCGGGAGCTCGACGACGGGAGCCTGAAGGCCCACCACGCCGAGATCGAGACCGTCGAGTGCGTCGTCGAGCCGCGGGTCCACACGCTGGACATCGAGGTCGACGACCGCCACGGCTTCCCCGAGGACGGCGAGCAGACCATCGTCTGTCTGACCAGCCACGACTCCTACCGCGACGAGTACGTCGTCTGGCTGTACGAGTCCCCGGAGGGTGTCCCCGGCCCCGAGGCCGTCGACGACTACGACCCCATCGGCGACGGCGACCTCGACGTCGACGTCCGCGGCTTCGGCGACGAGGCCGCGATGCTGGCCGACTACCTCGAGTACGTCGAGGAGACCGACCCGGACGTGCTGACCGGCTGGAACTTCGACGACTTCGACGCCCCGTACCTCATCGACCGCATCGAGCGGCTGGGCGGCCGCGACGGCGTCCTCGACGCCGACCGGCTCTCCCGCGTCGACGAGGTGTGGGACTCCGGGTGGGGTGGCCCGGACGTGAAGGGCCGGGTCGTCTTCGACCTGCTCTACGCGTACCAGCGGACCCAGTTCTCCGAACTGGACTCCTACCGGCTCGACGCCGTCGGCGAGGAGGAACTCGGCGTCGGCAAGGAGCGGTACCCGGGCGACATCGGCGACCTCTGGGAGGACGACCCCGAGCAGTTGCTGGAGTACAACCTCCGGGACGTCGAACTGTGTGTCGAGCTGGACCGCAAGCAGAACATCATCCCGTTCTGGCTGGAGGTCGCCGCCTTCGTCGGCTGCAAGCTCGAGGACGCCACCACGCCCGGCGACGCCGTCGACATGTACGTCCTCCACAAGATCCACGGCGAGTTCGCGCTCCCCTCGAAGGGCGGCCAGGAGAGCGAGGAGTACGAGGGCGGCGCCGTCTTCGACCCCATCTCCGGCGTCAGGGAGATGGTGTCGGTGCTGGACCTGAAGTGTTTCAGCGGGGATACCGACGTGGCGACGCCGGACGGACTCCGGAACATCCGCGACCTCGAGATCGGCGACCGGGTCTACACGCTGAACCCCGAGACGTTCGAGTGCGAGGTGAAACCGGTCGTCGATACACAGTCCTACGACAATCAGTACGGGGAGCTCCACCACGTTCAGGGGAACACGCACGATTTCAAGATCACGGAGAACCACCGCTTCCTCCTCTCGAAGACCCGCGAGTGGGACGACCTCGACCCGTCGGACTACGAGTTCGCCGAGTACCGCGATATCACCGAGACGGAGCGGTTCGCGTTCCCGAACCACGAGCCGATGGCCGGAGCGACGCGCGACCGCTTCCGACTGTACGAGGACGTGGACGACGGTCACGTGGTCGTGTACGCACACGACGGCCTGACCGCGTTCCGCGCAGCGATGCCGACGAGGGTCGAATCGTCGCTCGACTGGGCGAACGGTACCTCGCGGCTGGCCGCGACCGAGCGGAAGACGGGGAAGTACTTGCTCCCGGTCGAATCGTACAGGGAACACCGGGAGGTCATCGAGGAGCACGCCGACGAGGTCTTCCTGAAGTACGACCGGGGACACGCCGAAACTCCGGTGGCCTTCGGTATGGACGACTGGCTCGAGCTGATCGGTTGGTTCGTTACCGAGGGGAGCTTCGTACGCGAGACACCGGGAATCGTTCTACACCAGCAGGACGAGGCGGGCCGGGTCGCGGTTCGGGACCTGCTCGATCGCATGGACATCCAGTACAGCGTCGACGAGGCCGGGTTCTACGTTTCGAACCGCTTCCTCCACGACTGGTTCCTCGACAACTGCGGCGACGGGTGCGCGGAGAAACACCTTCCCGAGTGGCTGTTCGAACTCGACGCGAGCCACCTGCGGGTGGTACTGGAGACGCTCGTCGACGGCGACGGAAGCCGGACCGACAGCGGACTCCGGAAGTTCTGGACGAAGAGCGACCGGCTCAAGGAGGATGTCGTTCGCGTCGCGATCCGTTGCGGCGAGAAACCGACCGTCTCGAAACGGTCCGACGGCACGTGGTACGTCTCGGTCGGCAAGCAGGGGTCGATGAAGAGAGCCAACGCGACGGTCGAAGACCACGACGGTCGGGTTCACTGCGTGACGGCCCAGGACAACCACGTCGTCCTCGCCGGCCGAAACGGCCACCTCCAGTGGGTCGGACAGTCGCTCTACCCGATGTGCATGGTGACGATCAACGCCTCCCCGGAGACGAAGGTCGACCCCGCGGAGTACGACGGCGACGCCTACGTCGCGCCCAACGGCACGCACTTCCGGAAGCAACCGGACGGGGTCATCCGGGAGATGGTCGACGAGCTCCTCGCGGAGCGCGAGGAGAAGAAGGCCCTGCGGAACGACAACGACCCCGGGTCGGACGCCTACGAGACGTACGACCGCCAGCAGGCGGCCGTGAAGGTCATCATGAACTGTTTCACGCCCGACACGGACGTCCTGACTCCCGACGGCGTTCGCAACATCCGGGACCTCGAGGTCGGCGACGAGGTGTACTCGCTGGATCCCGAGACGATGGAGATGGAGGTCAAGCCGGTCGTCCAGACACACGCGTATCCCGATTACCGCGGGGAACTGGTCGACATCGAGACGAGCAAAATCGACTTCAGCGTCACCCCGAACCACCGGATGCTCGTTCGGAAGAACGAGACGAACGGGATCACCGAAGACGGATGGTCGTTCGTCGAGGCGGGCGAACTATACGATTACTGTCACTATGAGTTGCCACACGGGTGGGAATTCGACCATCGAGATGAACTTCCCGACCGTATTGATCTTCCAGAGCTGATTCGGGAGCACACCGATGTACAGCTCACGTTCGCGGATGGTGGGGCGAAACTGGCGGCTTCTAATGGGAATCCCAACGTCTCCCGACAGGTTCCCGTAGACGATTTCCTGGAACTGTTGGCTTGGTACATTACCGAAGGAAACGTCTACGAGGCGGAAACCGGGAACTACCGTCTAACGATCGCTCAAGCGGACGAGGAAACGTTGGGCCGAATAGCGGGTCTGGCCGAATCATTTGTTGATTACCACTACGCGACCGATCGCAGGGTGAGTTTTTCGAGCCGACCAGTAGCTGAATTGTTTGAGGAACTGTGCGGCGCCGGGAGCGAGAACAAACGGATTCCGGACCTCGTGTTCGAAGGGTCGAAAGAACAGAAGGAGCAATTTCTGGAAACTCTCATCGCAGGAGACGGAGACCGACAGCCGAACTCCTGGCGATACAGCACGAAAAGCGAAGAGCTCCGAGATGACGTTCTCAGGCTATGTACGCATCTCGGGATTACCGCCACATATAATTATGACAGCGGCGTGTGGCGCCTCTATTGTACCGAGGAAGGAAAGAACTCGTTCCGAATGCACCGTGACGGCAACCGAAGTACGGCTGAGAACGGCGTGTACTGCGTCACGGTCGAAGATAACAACACCCTGATCGCCGGGCGAAACGGTAAGCTCCATAATGTGTCAAACTCTTTATACGGCGTCCTGGGGTGGGACCGCTTCCGGCTGTACGACAAGGAGATGGGCGGGGCGGTGACCGCAACCGGGCGAGACGTCATCGAGTTCACCGAGCAGGCCGCGAACGAGGTCGGGCACGACGTTGCCTACGGGGACAGCGTGACGGGAGATAGGCCGGTCGTCGTCCGGGACCCCGACGGGACGGTTCGCATCGTTCCCGTCGAGGAGCTGTTCGACCGGGCCGAGTCGAGCCCCAGTGAAGACGTGCTCATCACCGCAGACGGCGGTCCGGTCGGGGGCGTCGAGGCGGGCAAGGAGTACGGTTCGCTGGACGGATGGGACGCCCTCTCGATGTCCGACGACGGCACGGCGGAATGGCAACCGATCGAGAGCGTGATGCGACACGAGACTGACAAGCCCGTTGTCAGGCTCCAGCACAAGGTCGGCGAGTCGACGACGACCCGCGACCACTCCTACGTCGTCGAAGACGGCGACGAGTACGTCGAAGCGACGCCGGAAGAGGTCGATGAACCGCTCCGCATCCCCGACCTGCCGGTCGACTCGGAGGCCGATGTCATCGACGTGTACGAGGTCCTTGAGGGGTACGAACGCGGGTACGAGGACGGCCGTGGTACGGGCGGAACCACCGTCAAGACCAAACGCGTTCATGCGAACGACGAGTTCGTCTGGTTCGGTCACGAACACCACGACGAACTCGACTCGACGGTCAAGGTCCAGCGATACGTCGAACCTGGAACCGAGGACTGTGCGGCGCTCTGTCGACTGCTGGCCGCCTACGTGACCGAAGGGAGCGCGACCACAGCGGAAACGTCGTCGGCCAGGTTCGGCGCGAGTATCGCCGGGTCGCGCCGCGAGTGGCTCGAGGGACTGCGGGACGACTACCTTCGACTCTTCGAGAACACGACGGCG
>JAHENN010000036.1 GCA_018609665.1 Haloarculaceae archaeon
CGAGGAGGACCGCCCCGCCGGCGCCGAGCCCGGCGACCGTCGCGGCGGCGTCGCGGCGTTGCACACCGGCCCGGCGTCGCGGGCGGGCATCAAGCCCACGATTGCGCGCCGCGTTTTTGTCTCGCGGGCGAGAGCCGCCGATATGAGCACGGTCGACGCGGACGACCTGGAGTGGACGACCGTCGACGGGGCCGACCTCCGGCGGAAGAAGCTCGCCGCCGCGACGGACGGCGAGCGGCTCGGCTGCAGCCTCTACGAGCTGCCGGCCGGCGAGCGGTCGTGGCCGTACCACTACCACACCGGCAACGAGGAGGCGCTGTTCGTCCTCTCCGGCGAGGGCCGGCTCCGGCTCGACGGCGAGGAGCTGCCGCTGTCGCCCGGCGTCTACGCCGCCCTGCCGGCCGACGAGCGCGGCGCCCACCGCGTCGTCAACGACTCCGACGGGACGCTGCGGTACCTGATGGCCTCGACGATGGCGGAGCCGGACGTCACCGTCTACCCGGACACCGACAAGCTCGGTGTCTTCGTCGGCGCGCCGCCGGGCGGCGAGGGCGAGCGGTCGGTCCACGGCTACTACCGCCGCGACGACGACGTCGGCTACCGCGAGTAGGGCGGAGCGCTAAAGACCCTCTCGCCCGTCGGCCGGCACATGGAGACGTCCGACCGTCCGACCTTCGAGACCGAGGCGGGCGAGGCGATCTACCGGTACGTCGAGCGCCACGGGACCGCGGCCCGCCACCGCGTCCGGGACGTGACGTCGCTGGGCGCCGAGGAGTTCAGCGAGGAGCTCGAGCGGCTGACGGCCCGGGGCTACCTCGAGGACGACGGCGGCACGCTGCGGGTCGCTCTCGACGTGGGGTCCGTCGAGCGGTACGAGACCGACGACGGCGAGTACGTCATCCGGCCGGCCCGGCAGGCCGACTTCGACGGCCTCGTCGCGGTCATCCGGGACGTGACCGCCGAGGAGACGTACGTCGTCGCCGAGTCCATCGCCGAGCAGCTGCTGTACGAGGAGACGGTCACCCGGCACAACGCCGTCGAGTCGCGGGTGTTCTTCGTCGCCGCCGTCGACGGCGAGGTGGTCGGCTGGACCCACCTCGAGCTCCCGCAGGTCGACAAGCTCCAGAGCACTGCCCAGCTGACCGTCGGCGTCCGCGGCGACCACCGGCGCCGCGGGGTCGGCACCAACCTGCTGGAGCGGGCCCTCGACTGGGCCGAGGCCAACGGCTACCGGAAGGTGTACAACAGCGTCCCGACCACCAACGACCGCGCCATCGCCTTCCTCGAGTCGCGCGGCTGGGAGACCGAGGGCGTCCGCCGCGACCACTACACCATCGGCGACGAACACGTCGACGAGGTCATGCTCGCCTACACCTTCTGATTCGGGCCCGTCACCTCGCCCGGACCGGGGCCCCCGAACGCCCGACGTCGAGCGCGCCCTGCCGGCCGGCGACGAGTGGCTCGGCGCAACGTCGACCTGCGCCGCCGTCGCCGCGGTCAACACGGACTCCGGGACACCGGCGAGCGCGCGGCCTCACCTCCCGTCGCGACTCCCGCAGGTCGGCGGCAGGAATTAGCCGCTGGCGACGCGACCGTCTGGCATGGATTTCGAGCCGACGTTCGAAACCCCGGCCCCCGTCGTCGGGATGGTCCACCTGCCGCCGCTGCCGGGCGCGCCGGGCGCCGACGACCTCGAGGCGGTCCTCGAGCGGGCGGTCGCCGACGCCGAGGCGCTTTCCGCCGGCGGCGTCGACGGCGTCATCGTCGAGAACCTCGGGGACACACCCTATCATCCCGAGGACGTCCCGAAGCACACCGTCGCCGCGATGACGCGGGCGACGCGGGCCGTCGTCGAGGCCGTCGACCTGCCGGTCGGCGTCAACGTCCTCCGGAACGACGCCGCGGCGGCGCTGTCGGCCGCCGCGGCCGCCGGCGGCGCGTTCGTCCGGGTCAACGTCCACGTCGGCGCCCGCGTCACCGACCAGGGGCTGCTCGAGGGCCGGGCCCACGAGACGCTCCGCCTGCGGGAGCGGCTGGACGCCGACGTGGCCGTCTGGGCCGACGTCGACGTGAAACACTCCGCCCCGCTCGGCGAGCGGTCGGTCCGCGGGGCCGTCCGGGACGCCTGCGAGCGGGGGCTGGCCGACGCGGTCGTCGTCAGCGGCCCGGCGACCGGGCGGGCGGCCGCGGAATCGACGCTCGCGGCGGCGGTCGACGCCCGCGACGCGGTCGCCCCGGAGACGCCGGTCGTCGTCGGCAGCGGCGTCACCGACGACGACGCCGACCTGCTGTCGACGGCCGACGGCGCGGTCGTCGGCACCGCGCTGAAGGACGGCGGCGAGACGACCGCGCCGGTCGACGAGCGGCGCGTGGCCGAACTGGTCGAGGCGCTCCGGTAGCCGGGCGGTCGTCGGTGGTGGGATTCTCCACCTCGGTAGCCGGACGGGAGTGACACGGTCCGGAGACGAGGCGACGGTTCAGGTGAATATCTCGAATGCCGTGCCGAATACGGGGGCGTAGTGAGTGGTTCGGTTAGTTCGCGCTTTCCTCGACGTTGCCACTTCGAAAGCCCGCACGGCGCCCGGGGCGCCGCGGCTCACGGCTCCCTGCGGCCGCCGGTCGTCGGTCCGAGGCGCACGACCGGAGCCGGCCGAGGGTTTTCGGGGTAGTCGACGATTCGGTTCACGAGGAAACGGGCAAACCGCCCACGTAACACGTACGCACGTTCCGACAGCCAGTCCACAGACAACGGTCGGACCCGGAGCCGACGAGCGGGCCCGCGGCGCTTCCACGACGGACACGGGCCCGTTGGTATCATGAGTTCCCGGCGGGTAGCCGCCGTATGCTCGCCGTCCTGTCGGACACCCACAGCCGCGACTCGCCCCGTCTCGAGGGCCGCACCGAGACCGCCGTCGAGGGCGCCGACCTCGTGATCCACGCCGGCGACCTCATGACAGCGGACGTGCTCGACGCGTTCGAGGTCCGCTGTGACCTCCAAGCCGTCTACGGCAACAACGACCCGCCGGCGGTCCGCGACCGGCTGCCCGCCGACCGGGTCGTCGAGTGGGCCGGCCTCCGGGTGTTCGTCGTCCACGGCCACGAGCACGGCGAGACGGAGCTGTCGATGGCCGGCCGGCAGGCGGGCGCCGACCTGATCGTCGTCGGCCACTCCCACGAGCCGGCGTTCCGGGACGGGGTCGTCCCGGTCTGCAATCCCGGCAGCCACGCCGACCCGCGGTGGCACCGGCCGGCCCACGCGGAACTGGAGTGGGACGACGACGCGGGACTGGCCCGCGGGCGGCTGGTCGAGCCGGCCGGCGAGACGTTCGAGCGGTTCACCGTCGAGCCCCGACCCGTCGATGGCGGCGAGAACGGCGGGTAGGGGACGTCGGGGTCCGGCGAGCGCTGGAGGGCCGAAGCGGGCAGGTGGGGCGGAACGTACCGACCGAGTCCCCGACGCATCCCGGGGTACGGACGCGGCTAATAAAGGGAGTGCGTAAGCTAAAACGCCCGTTTTAGCTACCGAAACTCAGGGCCGTGCCCGGAGGTACGTCGTCGCGACGACGACGGACAGCACGGTCAGCCCGC
>JAHENN010000037.1 GCA_018609665.1 Haloarculaceae archaeon
GACCCGAGCCGGTCGCCGACCGCCGGCGACGGCGCGTCCGGCTGTCGGGCCGCCACGTCGGCGACGCGCTCGGCGTGGTCGGCCACCCGCTCGAGGTAGCGGGCGACCCGGAACCGGGTGAACGCCTCGAGCCGGCCGGTCCCCAGACGGTCGGCCTCGCGGACGTCGCCCAGCACGCGGTAGAACTGCCGGCAGACGAGCGCGAACAGCCGGTCGACGTCGTCGTCGCGGGCGGCGACGCCCTCGGCCAGCGCCGCGTCGTCGGCGACGACGGCCTCGACGGCCTCCCGGTGCATCGGCACCACGAGCCCGCGCAGCTGCTCGACGGTCTCCTCGAGCGACACCTCCGTCGAGTCCAGCAGGCTCCGGACCGTCAGCTTCGAGTCGGTCTCGGCGGCCACCTGGACGCCGACCAGCTCCGTGACGGCCGACGTCGCCGCGCGGCGCTCGGCGGCGCCGAGCCCGGTCCGCGAGCGGACCGCTATCTCGTCGGCGCCGGCCGCGTACGCCGCCCGGATGCGGCGCCGCAGGGCGTCCGGCTCGAGGGGGTCGGCGTCCACCGCGGTCGTCCGGTCGCCGTCGACCCCGGCGGCGACGACCAGCCGGTCGTCGAAGAGGTAGATGCGGAGCCCCGTCCCGGGACCGATGTCCCGCTCCTGGGCCCATCCCTTCGGGATCGAGACGGTGAACGTCGAGCCGCCGGCCAGCTGCACCGTCCGTTCGACCGGACCGTCGTCGTCGGCGTGCGGACTCATCAGTAGAGGAGGTCGTCGTTCTGGGTGTCTATGTAGACGACGCGTGCACAGACGTTGACGGCGTGGTCGCCGATCCGCTCGAGGTCCCGGATCGTCAGCAGCAGCCGGGAGGCGTCGTCGAGGATGGTCTCGGTGTCGTCGCCGTACTCCGTCCGGAGCAGGTCCTCGACGACGGTCTCGGCGGCCGTCTCGCAGAGCCGGTCGACCTCGTCGTCGCGGGCGGCGACCTCCCGGGCGGCCGCCGCGTCGCCGTTCTCGTACGCCGCCAGCGCGTCGACCAGCATCGACCGCGCGCGCTCGCCGACGTGGCGGATGTCGACCTCCGGGTAGCGCTCCCGCTCGGCGGCGACGGCGTACGCCGCGAGGTTCGTCGCCAGGTCCGCCACCCGCTCGAGGTCGGTGATGATCTTGAACGACGAGGCGACGAACCGGAGGTCGCCGGCGACCGGCTGCTGCAGCGCGAACAGGTCGATGCAGTCGCTTTCCAGCGCGAGGTAGCGGTCGTTGATGCGGTCGTCGCCGTCGATTATCTCCTCGGCCAGCGCCTCGTCTTTCGTCTCCAGCGCCGCCAGGGCGTCGTCGTAGGCCGACACCACCATCTCGCCCATCGCGAGGACGTCGTCCCGGAGCCCGTCGAGCTGCTCCTGGTAGTCGTTGCGGGCCATCTACCCGAACTTGCCGGTGATGTAGTCCTCGACGCGGTCGTCGTCGGGGTTCTCGAAGATTTTCTCGGTGTCGTCGTACTCGACGAGCTCGCCGCCGGTGAGGAACACCGCCGTCCGGTCGGAGATGCGGGCGGCCTGCTGCATGTTGTGCGTGACGATGACGACGGTGTACTCCTCGGCGAGGTCGTCGATGAGGTCCTCGATCTTCGAGGTGGCGATGGGGTCCAGCGCGCTGGCGGGTTCGTCCATCAGAATAACTTCCGGGTCGACTGCAATCGCCCGGGCGATACAGAGCCGCTGCTGCTGGCCGCCGGAGAGGTCCATCGCGCTCTCGTCGAGCTGGTCCTTCACCTCGTCCCACAGCGCCGCGTCCCGTAGCGCGCGTTCGATCTTCTCGTCGGTGACCTTCCGGCCCTGGACCCGAAGCCCGTAGGCGACGTTGTCGTAGATGCTCTTCGGGAACGGGTTCGGGTGCTGGAAGACCATCCCGATGCGTCGGCGGAGCGCGACGGGGTCGATATCGTCGCCGTACATGTCCGTCCCGTTGAAGCGGACCTCGCCCTCGACGTTCGCTGCCTCGACGAGGTCGTTCATCCGGTTGATACACCGGAGGTACGTCGACTTTCCGCATCCCGACGGGCCGATGATCGCGGTCACCTCCCGCTCGTGGATGTCCATGTTGACGTCCTGGAGCGCGCGCTCCTCGCCGTAGTAGACGTCCAGGTTTCGCGTCTCGATGACCGTCTCGGTCGACCCGATCCGGTCGCCGTCTTCGTCGGTCGTCTTCGCGACGTCGATACCCATCAGCGAGGAGTCCACCGCCTCCTCGTCGGTGCTGTCCGGTTCGTCGTCGAGTTCTTTTTCGCTCATTGTGATCAGTTCCGTGGATTAGTTCCCGTCCGTCTGGTATCGGTTCCTGAGGACTATCGCGACGGCGTTCATCGTGAGCATCAGCGCCAGCAGCACGACGGCCAGGGCCGCGAGGACGCCCTTCCTGTAGGCCGGGATCGCGTTGGCCGCCGACGCGAAGATCCGCAACGGGACCGCGGCGCCGCTGTCGAACAGGCCGCTCGGGGTGCTGGTCCGCACCGGCACGGCGATGACGATCAGCGGCGCGGTCTCGCCGATCGCTCGGCCCAGGGCGAGGATCGTTCCGGTCAGTATGCCCGGAACCGCCTCGGGTAACACGACGTTCCGGAGCGTCTGCCACCGACTCGCACCCATCCCGTAGGAGCCCCGGCGAAGGGAGTCCGGGACCGAGCGAATGGCCTCCTGGGCGGAGACGATTACGATCGGGAGGATCAGCAGGCCCAGCGTCGCGCCCGCGGAGATGACGATACCCGGCGGGAAATCGAGGAAGTTGTTGAACAGCGCGAGCCCGAGAATACCGTACACGACGGACGGCACGCCGGCCAGGTTCGCGATGTTTATTTCGATGAAGTTTGCGAACCGTCCAGCGGGCCCCGTCTCCGGCGCGTACTCCTCGAGATAGATCGCCGCGCCGACGCCGACTGGGAACGACATCAGCGCCATGACGCTGACAATCATTATCGAGCCGACAATCTCGGCGTACGCGCCGGCCTGGGTCGGCTCGATTCCGTTCCAGGTGCTCAACAGTAGCGTCGGCGTGATCCACGTGTCGGGACCGGTGGCGTTGATAACGTCCTCAAGCAGCGCTCCGAACAGGACGCCGCCGATGAGCACGAACGGGCCGAGAAGCCCGACTCGTCCCTTGCGGTTCGCGACGACGGCGTCGCCGACGACGTAGCCGACCGGCACCACCGCGCCCGAGAACAGGACGACCCAGAACGAGGGGTCGACGGAGAGCGCGAGCGCGATGACGCCGACCGCCAGGTTTCCGGCGATCACGGCGCCGCCCGCCGTCAGGCCCTGCCGGACGGCCGCTCGTCGCGCGACGACCACTGCGACGACCGCTGCGACCGGCAGGCAGACGAGGCCGAGATACGCGACCCAGTCCGGAAGGAGGTCCACGGTTGGCTGTAGCCAGAAGTCGAATCCGGCGGTCCCGAGACCGCTCAGGGCCGCCACGACCGGGACGAAAGCGAACGACCGTCGCGAGGAATCCCGCCGAAGAAGATACAGGAGTACGGCGAGGGTCGGACCGCCGGTCGAGACGGCGGTGACGAGAATCGAGGGAGCGACCGGGGGCCGGAGCGACCCGAGGACCGGAATCCAGCCGAAAAGCAAACCGACCAGATCGAACAGGGCGAAGACCAGCACCTCGGAACCCAGCGTCCAGAGGAGTACGACCAACGTCACCACGACCATCGCCGGACCGACGAACATCGACCGCTCGACGTACTTTCCGTACCCGGCCACGGCAAGCGGCGAGATGCTGGCCAGCAGGACGTACAGCAGCAGGCCGTGCGGTCCGGTCGCACTGAAGACGACCCACGCGGCGAGGCTTATCGCGAGTCCACCGAACACGGCTGCGAATGCCCTCGCGTTCATCCGTCTGACCGCCGGGTGCCGGCGACTGTACAGCGCGAACGCCGACGTGGGTGCGACGAGCGTTGCGAAGAACAGGAGATACCACTCCGCCGACGCGGTCAACGGACGGACCGCGTCGAAGAACATGTAGCCGAACAGAACGAGCAGGGCGGCGATGCCGACGAGGGTGGCCGCGACGAGAATCCCCTCGAAGGCCTTTCCCTTGATCTCCTTGAGACTGAACCGTCTCTCCCGCCGAATCGATTCGCCAGTTTCGGGCTTCGTCGCCATCTCAGTACGCCTCCCTGAACCGTCTGCGGACGAGTTCGGCGATGATGTTCATTGCAAGCGTGAGCACGAACAGCGTCAGACCGATGGCGAACATCGACTCGTACGTGGCCGTCTGTCCGAGCGACTCCGCGCTGACGATCTTGATGATTGCCGCGGTCATCACCTCTACCGAGTCCGTGAAGTTCTGCAGCACGTTCGGGAAGTAGGGCATCTTCGGGCTCTGGCCGGCGGCCATCGTCACGATCATCGTCTCTCCGATCGCCCGCGAGAGCGCGAGCACGTACGAGGAGACGATGCCCGAGGTCGCTGCCGGAACCACGACCGACGTCGAGACGTCGAACTTGGTCGAGCCGAGCCCGTAGGCGGCCTCACGGAGGCTGTCGGGGACCGCACTCATCGCGTCCTCGCTGATCGAGGACACCATCGGAATGATCATGATGCCGACCGTGATGCTCGCCGACAGCGCGTTGAACGCCCCCAGCGACGGGATGACGAACACGAACTCCGAGACGACGAGCGTGAACTCCGAGACGACGAGCGTGAACTCGGGGAGAAGCGGGACGCCGCCGGGGATGATCGGCACCGAGAACGTCAGCCACGACGGGATGATCGGCACGGAAAAGCCCAGCCACGACGGGATGATGACCTGTTCGATCGGAAGCGGGGCGTCGAGAATCGGCGTCAGATACACCAGCGCGAAGTACCCGTAGATGACGGTGGGGACGCCGGCCAGGATTTCGAGTGCGGGCTTTGCCACCGCGCGAACGCGAGGGTCCGCGTACTCGCTGAGGTAGATGGCGGCCCCGAGTCCGATCGGCAACGCGACGACGGCCGAGCCGACCACGATGATGAGAGTGCCGCTCACGAGCGGCAGGACGCCGTATTCCGGCGTTCCCACGAGCGGCGACCAGTTCGTCCCGGTGAGGAACTTCACGATCGACACCTCCCCGAAGAAGGTCAGCGCTCCGCCCGACAGCGACAGGATGATGCCGAGTGTGACGGCAATCGTCAGGGCGGCACACCCGGCCAGCAGACGACGATACAACCGCTCCTTTCGGACGACGAACTCCGGACGCTGGAGCGATTGCGCGTCGGTGTCGCGTTGCTGACTCATCGTTTGTGGAAGCCGTCGACCGCCGGGGTCATATACGAACCGGATGGAGCCCGAAACACGAGTCCGGTTACGACAGCTCCGAGAGCTTGTTGTCGAGTTTGTCGAGGTTCTCCTGGACCCGGGAATCGGTGCTCGGAACGTAGCCGATGTCTTCGGCGATGAACTCCTTGCCGCTCTGTTCGATGTAGAACTTGCAGAACTCCTGCAGCGTGGTCTTCTCGGCGAGCTTGTTGTCGTTCACGTAGAAGAACAGCGGTCGCGCGAGCGGGTACTCGCCGCTCTGTGCCGCCTGCAGGCTCGGTTCGACCGCTTCGCCGCCGCCCTGGCTGATGGTGAGCGCCTTGACGCTATCGGGGTTGTTCACGTAGTACGCGAACGGCAGGTACCCCATGCCATACTTGCTCGACGAGACGCCGCTTGCGATCTGGTCGTCGCGTTCGGTTCCCTCGAAGTCCTCTCGAATCTTGTCCTCCTCGCCGACGACGGCCTCGGTGAAGTAGTCGAACGTCCCCGAGGTGGTCGCGGCCCCGAACAGCTCGAACGGTTCGTCGGGCCACTCGGAGTTGACGTCGGCCCAGGTCTCGGGTTTGGTGTCCGGCGACCAAATCTGGCCCACCGTCTCGACCGACATCGAGTCCACCCAGTCGTTGTCGTTGTTCACGACGATGGTGAGCGCGTCCTGTGCGATTTCGAATCCGATCGGATTGATGCCGTTGTCCTTGCACTGCTGCAGCTCGGAGTCCTTAATCGGGCGGCTGGCGTTGTTGATGTCGCTGTCGCCCGGGATGAAGACGTTCCGGAACCCGCCGCCGCTGCCGTCCTTGCTCAGGTTGAAGTCGACCTCGGGATGCATACCGTCCTGGTCGCCGGCGAACTTCCGACCGACGGTCTGTGCGATGGGGAACACCGTACTGCTACCGGAGACGCGGAGGCTACCGGTGAGCTCCATGTCCCCGTTGCCGTTCCCGTTGCCGCCACCGCCGTTTCCGTTGCCGCCACCGTTCCCGTTGCCGTTGCCGCCACCGTTTCCGTTGCCGTTCCCGTTGCCGTTCCCCTGTGACGTACAGCCCGCGACGGCGACCGCGCCGGCCCCACCGAGCGTCTTGAGCGCGGTTCGCCGCGACAGGCTGTCGGAATGGCTGTTTGCCATCACCGGAGACTCTCGGTGGGTGGGTTAAATACCGTGCTAATATCGGTACACCCCGGACCCGAGCCGCACGGAGCCAAACGTTTGAAAACGTACCTCTATTGTCTACTATATACTTTGCCGGCTGCGACGCACGATATGCCGGGTCGCCGCCGCCGGCGAGGCCGTCGTGTCATACATAGCCGAACATTAGTATATTTTCACCAGTAGAGATAAGAATATCTGCACGTAGAGGACTTGTACCACAAATTTTTGGACGCTTCTGTTAGAAGGTTTTTCCACCCCTCTGTCGTACGTCGCGGTGATGCCCACGGACACGACGGAGCGAGGCGAGGAATCGACGGCCACGCGGCGGGCGGTGCTGCAGGCGGCCGGCGCCGGGTCGGCGGTCGGCGCGATGGCGACGCTGTTCTCGACGGGCGCGGCGGCGACGGACGTCGACCCCGAGGCCGCGAGCGGCGGCGAGTTGTTCGACGTCGACCGGACGTCGAGGGCGGTCTTCCCGCAGTCGGTCGCAAGCGGCGGCCCGACGCCGGCCGGCGCCATCGTCTGGACGCGGGTCGCCGAGGCCGCCTACGAGCCCGACGTCGACGTCGGCCTGCAGGTGACGCCCGCGCCGGACCGCTCGGCGCCGAACGAGGCGGCGGACTTCTCGGCGGCCGACACGCAGCAGTTCCGCGTCCCGGCGGCCGAACTGACGCCCGACGACGACTACACACTGAGCGTCGACCTCGACGGCGAACTTGAGGCCGACCGGTTCTACTTCTACCGCTTCGTCTACGACGGCGACGCCTCGCCAGTCGGCCGTCTCCGGACGCTGCCGGAACCGGACGCCGACCCCGACCGGCTGACGCTCGCGTGTGCGTCGTGTAACCGCTACGAGCAGGGTTACTACGGGGCCTTCGCCCACATGGCCCGCGAGGACGCCGACTACATCGTCCACCTCGGGGACTTCCTCTACGAGTACGGCGGCAGCGGCGACTTCCCCGGACGGGGCATCCAGCTCCCGTCGGGGAAGGGCGTCGCCCACACGCTGGAGGACTTCCGGCACCTGCATCAGACCTACCGCGGCGACGGGCTCATGCAGGCGGCCCTGGAGCGGCACACGTTCATCATGACGTGGGACGACCACGAAATCGTCAACAACCGGTGGTGGAACTACGAGGAGGGCTACCCGAACACCGCCTCCCACCCGTACGGGGACCAGCCGAAGAAGATGCGCCGGCTCTACGTCGAGGGAATCAAGGCGCTCGTGGAGTACCTGCCGTTCCGCGTCGACTACGACCCCGACGCCGAGGAGCTGTTCGACCGGTTCCAGCTGTACCGGAAGTTCCGGTTCGGCGGCCTCGCGGAGATACTGATGACCGACGAGCGGCTCTACCGCTCGCCGCCGCCGGAGGACGAGTTCGGCCAGCGCGACGGCGCGGTCCCGCCGTCGCGGGAGGCCGACGACCCCGACCGGACGATGCTCGGCGCCGAACAGCGGGAGTGGTTCATCGACAGCGCGACGAGCTCGCCGGCCACCTGGAAGGTCTGGGGCAACTCGGTGCTGAACGCCGCGCTGAAGACGACCAACCTCGGCGAACAGGGCAGCTTCTACCTCAACTACGACGCCTGGGACGGCTACGAGCACGAACGACAGCTCATCATGGGCGAGCTGAAGCGGGAGGCCCGCTCGCGCGGGCAGGCGCTAAACCTGGTCACGCTGACCGGCGACATGCACGCCTACGTCGCCGGCTACCTGAAGACCGACTACAAGGAGCCCGAACAGCAGGAGCCGTTCCCGGGCGCCGAGGAGTCCCGCGTCGGCGTGGAGTTCATGTCGCCGGGCATCTCCAGCAACAGCCTCGGCGAAGCGAGCCCGACGCCGCCGGAGCTGGAGGAGCCGGCCGTCGAGGCGGCCGTCGAATCACAGAACCCACACATCGAGTGGTTCAACTGGTCCCGCAGCGGCTACACCACCGTCGAGTTCACCGACAACGCTGCCGTCTACACCGCCTACGAGGTCGACCGGAGCGTCAACCGCGCGGACGCGCCGAAGCGGCTGCTGCGAGCCTACCGCGTCCCCGAGGGCGAGGTCGAGCTACAGGAGTTCAGCGGCAGTCAGACAGACGTCACGTCCGCGACGAGCGCGACCGACGCCGACGCGACGGAGGTGGACGATGACTGACCACGAACTCGAGCGACGCGATCTGCTCCGCGGCGTCGCGGGAGCGGCGGCGGCGCCGTTCTTCGTCTCCTCGGTCGCCGGTGCCGCCGACTCCCCCGAGGGACCGGCCGGCGTCCACGCCGCCTACGGCCGGGACCCGGCCTCGACCCTGCGGGTCGGCTGGTCCGGCGCGCCGGCGGCCGACGCCCGTCTCGAAATTGGCCGGCCGGGCGAGCCGAAGACGGCCGTCGACGCCGAGGCCAACCCCCTGCCCGGCCAGGAGGCCGTCGCCTACGCCGCGACGGTCACCGGCCTCGCGTCGGACGCGACCTACGAGTACGAGGCCGTCCTCGACGGCCGCCGGGCGGGTCCGTTCGAGGTCGAAACGGCGCCGGACGACACCGACGGCTTCAGCGTGACGGCCGTCAGCGACCACGGCATCGCCGACCCGCAGAACGCGTTCCAGCGGCCCAACGACGAGAATCCCAACGAGGTGATGGAGGTCGCACAGCGGCTCGATTCGGACCTGCAGATCCTCGCCGGCGACATCTCCTACGCCAACGGCGCGCCCTCGACGTGGGAGCTGTACTTCGACACCTTCGAGGAGTTCTTCGCGCAGACGCCGTTCATGACCGCCCCGGGGAACCACGAGGCCGAACCCGGGACGGGGCTGCTGCAGTACGACCGGCGGCTCAACGACCTGATGCCGACCGACGACCCGCTGGGCCCCGACGACCTCGAGCACGAACGGCGGTGGTACCACTTCGACTACGACAACACGCGCTTCGTCTCGGTGTCGACGACGACGGACGGCTGCGGCGACGTCTCCCGCGGCGAGGAGTTCGTCCCTATCTACGACCCCACCTGCGAGGCCGGCGGCGTCACCTACGGCGACGTCCAGGAGGAGTACCTCCGGAACGTCCTGGAGGACGCCGTCGCGGACGACGACGTGAAGTGGAAGGTCGTCTACTTCCACGGGCCGTTCTGGACGGACTCGCCGGACCACGCCCCCCGCGACCAGCTGCGGGACCGCTGGGGGACGCTCTTCGACGAGTACGGCGTCGACCTCGCCTTCTGCGGCGACAACCACGTCTGGGAGCGGACCAAGCCCATCAGGGCCAAGCCCGGCCGGGACGACTACGCGCCGGCCGACGCCTGGGAGTACGACGAGACCGACCTCGGCACCACGTTCCTCACGAACGGCACCGGCGGCGTCTCCCACTACGGCTTCGGCAACCGGCAGCCCGGCGACTACCTCGCCCGGCGGACGAACAACCACTACGGCGTCGAGCGGCTCGACATCACCGACGAGCGGATTCGCGTCGAGTACGTCACCACCGACAGCCTCGACGCCGACGACCTCGTCGTCAGGGACAGCTTCGAGATCCGCAAGTCCAACGAGCGGACCGACGCCGGCGCCAGACGGCCGAAACAGACGAGCGACTACGTCGGCCCGGTCGAGGACGACGTCGTCGTCCAGGGGAGCCGCGACGACGACGGGTCGGTCTTCACCGCGGGGCAGACGAACCGAATCACGCTGGAGTACGACGCGAGCCGCGAGGTCCGGCTCCGGGACCGCATCCCCGCGTCGTGGTCGGTCGACCTCGAGTACGGCGACGCCGTCCGGACGGGCGGCGCTCCCGGCAACACTCAGTACGTCTACTTCGACGAGTCCGGCACGGACGGAACGGTGAACTACTTCGTCGAGGTGCCCGAGGGAGCCGACGGTACCGGCCGGTACACGCTCGGTCCGTCCCAGGCCAGCGAGAACGGCGACGACTGGCTCGCCATCCCCGGCACCGAGAGCCAGGAGACGGTCGTCGGCGTCGAGACCTGAGGCGGTCCGCCCGGTCGGACACCCCGGCAGGCGCCGGACTCAGTAGCGGATCCCGAACTCCGCCGCGAGGACGTCGCGCCACGCGTCGGCGTCGACCGGTCGCCGGCGCTCCTCGCCGTCGACGACCTCGACGAGCGCGTCGGCCGTCAGCCGCTTGTACCCCCGCTCGGTGCCGACGTTGACCGACGGGTCGCCGGTGAACGGCGACTCGGGGGCCGTCGTCAGGTAGTCGCAGGTCGCCTCGAAGTAGTCGAGCGTCCGGGGCGTCGTGGTGAAGACGTACCGGTCGGTCCAGTCGTCGTCCCGACGAAATCGGGCGACGCGGTCGGCGTCGGGGCGGCCGCTCTCGGGGGTCGCCCACTCGATGCCCGCCGAATTGGGACCGGCCCGGCCGCCGAGCGGCACCGGCCGCCGCAGCTTCGGCGTCCCGAGGCCGACGTCGACCAGGTACGGCTCCTCCAGCCGCACCCGGAGGGCGTGGTGGTTGGCCGGCGGCCGGGGGGTATCGTCGTCGCCGAGGACCGCGGCGGCGAGACGGTCGACCTCGAAGCCGAGCTCCGCGAGCAGCCAGCCGAACAGCCCGTTCAGCTCGTAGCAGAAGCCGCCGCGGTCGGCCTCGACGAGCTTCTCGTACAGCGCCGGCAGCGAGAGGGTGACCCCCTCGCCGTCGGGGGGCGCGTCCGGCGGGCCGGTGATCGACAGCGTCTCGAAGGGGACCGTCCGGACGTGCGCCGACTGCAGGCGGGCGAGCGTCTCGTACGTCGGCGGCCACGCCCCGTCGGGGTCGAGGCCGAGCCGGGCGAGGTATGCGTCGGCGTCCATCCACCAGAAATGAGGGGCGTCGGGGACAAAAGCGCTCCCTGAACTGCGTTCCCGTTTTCGGACCGACAGGTCACCGCGGCGGGACCTCCATTACGGCGGCGCCCGAACGACCGGTATGACGGTCGGTTCATTCCCGGAGTTCGGGCTCGGCACCTACGACATTACCGGCGAGACCTGCGTCGAGAGCGTCCGGACCGCACTCGAATGCGGCTACCGGCACGTCGACACCGCCGAGGGCTACGACAACGAGCGCGCGGTCGGCGAGGGCATCGCCGCCGCCGACGTCGACCGCGGGGAGGTGGTCGTGGCGACGAAGGTCAGTCCCGACAACCTCGCCCACGACGGCGTGCTGGAGCACGCCCGTGCCAGCACCGACCGTCTCGGCGTCGAGACGCTGGATTTGCTGTACGTCCACTGGCCCATCCGGGCGTACGACCTCGAGGGGACGCTGGCGGCGCTGGACGAGCTGTACGAGGAAGGGCTCGTCCGGGGGGTCGGGCTCTCGAACTTCCTGCCCGGCCAGCTGGACGAGGCGCTCGACCGCCTGGCTGCGCCGCTCGTCGCCCACCAGGTCGAATGTCACCCGCTCCTCTAGCAGAACACCCTCCGCGCACACGCCCGCGGACACGGGTATGACTTGATCGTCTACACGCCGCTTGCGAAGAGCGACGTGACGGAGGTGCCGGAGCTGCGCGCGGTCGCCGAGCGACACGACGCGACGCCAGCGCAGGTCGCGCTGGCGTGGCTGCTCGAGAAGCCGGCGACCGCCGCGGTGCCGAAGTCGGCGACCCCGGCCCACATCCGGGAGAACTACGGGGCCGTCGACCTCGAGTTGGACCCGGCCGACGTCGCGTGCATCGACGGAATCGACCGCGAGTGCCGGTACGTCGACCCCGAGGCGGCGCCGTGGAACTGACCGACCGACGGTCACTCCACGACGTCGGCGCCGTCCCGGACGAACGTCACGGGGCGGTCGGCGTGCATCAGCACGTGGTTGGAGGTGCTCCCGAAGACGGCCTTGCCGGTCGGCGACCGCCGGCGGCCGCCGACGACGAGTCGGTCGGCGTCGACGGCCGCGGCGGCACGGAGGAGTTCCTCCTCGCGGTCGCCGACCTCGCCGCGGACGCGGTGCCGGACGCCCGCCGCCTCGAGGTGGGCCGCGGCGTCGTCGACCGGCTGGAGCCGCGAGGCGAGCGTGTCGGCCGGCGGCGGGTCCGCCGAGTCGTAGCCCGCCTCCCGTATCCCCTCCTCGTAGGCCGACTCGGTGAAGACGTGCAACAGGACGACGAGGGCGTCGCTCGGCGCAGCCACCTCGGCGGCGGTCTTCGCCAGGCGCTCGGCACGCGGCTCGTCGTTCGGACCGACGGCGACGACGACCGTCTGGATGCTCATACCCGCGTTTCGGACTACACGACCAAAGGCTGGACGGTCCGAGCCGCGGACGGGGCGTTTTTGTTCGTCCCGCCCGCACGACAGTCTATGAGTGGGTCGTCACCGGGCCCGGACGAGGAGTCGGTCCGCGAGGCCGTCGAGCGCTCCAGGAGCGGCGCTCCGGCCGCCGGGGCCGTGGTCCGGGACCGCTTCGAGACCGACGAGGTGTTCCAGCGCATCGTCGTCGCCGCCGACGAGGAGATCGACACCGGTAGCCGGGAGCTGTTCTTCAGCGGGCTCGCGGCCGGCTTCTCCATCACGATCACCTTCCTGGCGTACGCGACGATGAGCGCCAAGTACCCGGAACACCCGCTACTGGGGGCGGTGCTGTACCCGCTGGGGTTCGTCTACATCATCCTCGGCGGCTACCAGCTGTTCACGGAGAACACGCTCCCGCCGGTCGCGCTCGTACTCGAGCGGCTCGCCAGCATCCCGGCGCTGCTGTGGACCTGGTCGGTCGTGCTGGCGGGGAACTTCGTCGGCGGCGCCCTGGGCGCGCTCGCGCTGGCGTACGCCGGCGTCTTCGAGCCGTCGAGCGCCGCTGTGGCCGCCGACATCTCCGGGAAGGGGCTGGCGACGCCGCCGCTGGCGCTGTTCTTCAAGGGTGCCTTCGCCGGGCTGGTCGTCGCCGGCGTCGTGTGGCTGGACTACGCCGTCCGGGACACCATCTCCCGGCTCGTGCTGGTGTACATCGCTTTCCTCCTCATCCCGCTGGGCGACCTCTTCCACGTCGTCGTCTCCTTCACCGAGCTGATGTACCTCGTCTACCTCGGCGAGGCCGCGCTGGCGGCCGGCGTGGTCGGCTTCATCCTGCCGGTCCTGCTCGGCAACACCCTCGGCGGCGTCCTGCTGGTCACCGTCGTCAACTACTTCCAGACGACCGAACGGCGCGTCGAGACCGCCCGCGACGACGGGCTCGAGCGCCGGCTGTCGGTCAGGGAGTGGCTCGGCGGCAGCAGCGTCGGCCGGACGTACGTGCCGACGGATGGCGAGCAGGAGCCGCGGCGCGGCAACGACTGACCGAGGGTCAGAGAGCGCCCACCAGCTCCCGCTGGCGCTCCAGGACGGCGGGGTCGAGGTCGACGACGAGGTCGCGGGCGGCGGTGTCGAGTTCGGCGCGAACGCCGCCGTCCGGGCGGGCGACGAGCGACCGGCCGGCGTACCGCGCCGGATCGGCGTCGGCCAGCCGCCGGCGCCCGGTGCGGCCGGCGCCGACGACCCACCGGAC
>JAHENN010000038.1 GCA_018609665.1 Haloarculaceae archaeon
ACGGACGTTCTTCCTCGATACCCTCGTCAGGAACGGCGGCCAGCGGACGCCTCCCCTCCACGAGCGACGGGCGCTCGAGGACGCCATCGAGATCGACCCGGAGGCGCTCCTCGGACGGCCGGAGGCCGAGCGGTTCGAACGCTACGCCGAGGTCCCATACGACCGGCTCGAGCCCGAGATGCCGAGCTGGGAGCTGACCGCCCACGTCCGGCCGACGGCGACGAGCATCGAGGCCCTTCCGTTTCTCGCGAACGACCTCGCGGTGGTGCGGGTCCACGACGACCCGCCGGAATCCGCGCCCGGCGACGGGTCGAGCGACGACCCCGGCTTCGAGGGTCGGGCCGAGGCCGGCGACGTCGTCCGGATACCGGACGCGAACTCGGTCGACCAGGCCTGGGTCGGGCCGGGCATCCCCGTCGGCGCGAGCAAGACCGTCCCGGAGGCGTACAGGAACTGGCAGACGCGGGAGCCGAACGACGACAGCGCCGTCGAGGTGGCCGTCGTCTGCAACGACGAGGAGATGCTGGAGGAAGGCGACACCGCGCGGGAGGCCTACGGGTCGAACCTCAACCTGCCGTTCGAGGTGACGCTCCACGACGACCTGGACACCGAGAGCCTCCGGCTGATCTTCGAGTCGGACCTCGACTACGTCCACTACGTCGGCCACGTCAACGACGACGGGTTCGAGTGTGCCGACGGGACGCTCGACGTGGGACGGCTGGACGACGTCGGCGTCGACATCGCCTTCCTGAACGCGTGTCAGTCCTACGAGCAGGGATACAAGCTGATACAGAAGGGGGCGGTCGCGGCGGTGGTGACCTTCGACGAGGTGTTCGAGGAGGGCGCACTCAGGATTGGCAAGACGATGTCGCGGCTCCTCAACAGGGGGTTCCCGCTCCGTCGGGCGCTATCGGTCGCACGGAACCGCAGCATCGTCGGCTCGCAGTACCTCGTACTCGGGGACGGGAACGCGGACATCGCACAGGCGAAGAGGCATATCCCCTGGGTCACCGAGGTCGAGTCGGTCGCATCCAACGAATACAGACTACAGATTACGCCCCACCCGACCAGGTCCGCGGGGATGGGGTCAATATTCCGGCCCGACGTCGGTCCGGACGCGATGTTCCTCGTGCCGAAGACGCTACCAGAGACGGTCGTTTCGGCCGACCAGTTGCGCGACTACCTCGGGTCCGACCGGTTCCCGGTCATCATGAACGGAGCGTTCACCTGGAGCGGCGACGCGGCCGAGAAGTTGTAACCCCCCGCTCAGGGTCCGCTGCTTCCGTCCCCGCCGGCGATGACCGGCGCGACCTGCGAGAGAAGAATCATAAGGGTGAACAGCGCACTGACTACTCGCGGGTGGTTGGCGAGGAACTCCCTGAACTTGCCTTTCATCGTACGTGTCCACAGCGTATCCGAACGAAATAAGGATTTTGCAGGAATCAAGTCAATCGATAACAGATGTCAAGGGCGGCGGTCCGGGCACCACGGGCGGCGTCACCGACAGCATTACACCCGGAAGGGCCGAACCGCACGTATGATATACATCACACGAGGCCTGCTGACGGCGCTTCTGGACCTCGGTGCCGACCGCGACCCCTCGTCGGTGACGGTCTCGCTGGCGGTGACGCCGGCCGCGGAGCTGGACGCCGACCTCCCGCCCGAGCGGTCGGTGTTCACCGACATGTACCTCCCGGAGGCCGGCGAGTCGGTGACGGCGGTGTTCGGGATGGACCTGTCGACGCCGGACGCGGCCGGCCGGTTCGTCACCCACCCGGAGGGGCCGCTGGCGCTGACGAAGCGCGACGACCTCCACGAGGTCGTCTTCGTCGCCGTCCCGCCGTACGACGACGACGACTGCGTCGGCGCCTTCGACCGCTCCGGCGAGTCGCTGTCGGTCGAGGTGCTCGACATCGACCCGCCACACGGGAGCCTCGAGGACTACTCCAGGTAGCCGAGGTCCTGCAGCTGGTCGGTGATCTCCTCGAACTCCGCCTCGGTCAACTGCCCCTGTCGCTGGTGCTGGATGACGATGCTCCGCAGCAAAAATCGGACCAGGTCGCTCGTCGAGGAGAAGCTCGTCCCCTCGATGGTCTCCTCGACGCGGTCGGCGAGGTCTTTCGGGATCGAGACGGTGGTGTACTCCGTCATACCCCCGACGAGGCCCGCCGTCCGCATAGGCGTTGGCAAGTCGGGAGCCTTTACGGTGGTGAACCCCCAAGGCCCGGGTAATGGGAGTCCGACCACCACAGCAGGACACCGACGACGAGATTGAGACGATCGCCTTCGGCATCGCGGCCCTCGACGAGCACCTGGAGCGGGCGGACGTGGCGTTCCCGGCGACCGACGCGGAGCTGCTGTCGGTGCTCGACGACCCCTCGGTCCCGTACGACGCAAAGGGCAACGAGATGCGGCTGTCGGCGGCGCTGGAGGAGACCCACGCCGACGAGTTCGAGACCAGACAGGACCTGCTGAACGCGCTCCACCCCGTCTTCGAGAGCAAGCGCGAACGCGCCAACAACAGCATCGTCGGTCGCCTCCGGGCGCTGCTGCCCTTCTAGTCCTCGACCTCGCGGAGTCGGTCGGACAGCTCCTCGAGCCGGCGCGTCTGCTCGCGGTTCACCGAGACGATGATGTCCGAGAGCACGCCGAACATGAACAGCTGCATCGACAGCAGGACCAGAAACGCCGACAGCAGCGCGATGATTTCGTGGGAGATCCCGTTGACGAAGAAGTCGTACGCCACGTAGCCCGCCAGTCCGACGCCCAGAAACGCGCCGACGCTGGCGACGAAGCCGAAGTAGAACAGCGGGTTGTTGATCTTCGTGAGCGCGTACAGGGTGAAGACGATGCGGCCGCCGTCCCGCAGCGGGTGGAGGTTCGTCTCCGAGCCGCCCGGCCGCCGCTCGTACCGGACCGGAACCACCTCGGTGGCGACGCCGTTGCGGACGCACTCGACGGCCAGTTCGGTCTCGATGCCGAACCCCTCGGCGTCGAGGCGGAACCGCTCGAAGGACTCGCGGGTGAACGCCCGGTAGCCGGAGAGGATGTCCTGGAGGTCCCGCCTGTGGACCGTCGCGAACAGCCGGTTGATGATGCGGTTGCCGACGCGGTTGAGCCGCGTCATCGCCCCCGGCTCCATGTCGGCGAACCGGTCGCCGATGACGTGCTCGGCCCGCCCCTCGAACAGCGGCTCGAGCATCCGGTCGGCGTCGTCCGGCCGGTACGTGCCGTCGCCGTCGGCCATCAGCACGTACTCCCGGTCGACGCTGGCGACGCCCTCGCGGACGGCCTGGCCCTTGCCCGTGCCCGACTGCGTCAGGACGCGGGCGCCGTGCTCGCAGGCGACTTCGCGGGTCCCGTCCGTCGAGTCGCCGTCGACGACCAGCACGTGCTCGAAGCCCGCGTCCCGGAAGCCCGCGACCACGTCGCCGATGGTCTCGGCCTCCTCAAGGGTCGGCAACAGCACGCAGACGTCCGAGCGGTCGACCATCGGGCGGGAGTCCGACGCCGAGCGGGATAAAAGGTGAGCCTTCGCCGCCCCCGACGCCCAATGGAAAAGGCTTATGCGCGTTTTGACGGTTGTTCGACGCAATGAGCCAGCGGTGGGACCAACTCGAGGAGCGACTCGGCGAGTACGAGTCGCAACTCGACGCCGTCTATCGACTGTACCACATCCCCGTCCTCGCGGCGCTGATGGGCTTCATGCTGTGGGTCCGGGCGCGCAACTACGAGCGGATGATCGGCGCAGACGGCCAGCCGCTGTACCGCGGCAACGATCCATACTACCACCGCCGGACGACAGACTACGTCATCCAGAACTACCCGTTCAACATGCCGTACGAGGTCTGGACCGGCTTCGACACCGGCACCGAGGTCGGGCAGTTCGGCACCATCTTCGACCAGGTGGTCGCGACAATCGCGCTGATCGTCGGCCTCGGGTCGCCGTCGGAGTCGACCGTCACGCTCGTCACCGTCCTGACGCCGCCCGTCGTCGCCGTCCTCTGCGTGCCGCCGATGTACTACGTCGGCAGGCGGCTCGGCGGCCGCTTCGGCGGGCTCGTCGGGGTGCTGCTGCTGGCGCTCACCCCCGGCCAGTTCCTCTCCCGGAGCGTCGCCGGCGTCTACGACCACCACATCGTGGAGGTGTTCGGGACGCTCCTCGCGCTGGCCGTCGGCATGCGGATGCTCTCCGTCGCCCAGCACGAGAAACCCATCTACGAGTTCATCGAGACCCGCGAGGTCGACCTGTTGCGACAGCCAGTTGCGTGGGGCGCCGGCTTCGGTGCCGCCCTCGCGCTGACGATGCTCGTGTGGCCGCCGGCCGTCTTCCTCGTCGGCATCTACGGCGTCTTCCTGTTCGTCCACCTGTCCGTCGAGTTCGTCCGCGGTCACAGCCCCGACCACGTCGCCATCCCGTCGGTCGTCAGCATGCTGGTTGCTGCCGCGCTCCTGTTGCCCTTCATCACCGCCGTCGAACTCAACACGACGTCCGTGTCGCTGCTGCAGCCGCTGCTCGCGCTGCTCGTCGCCGGCGGCGCCGCCTTCATGGCCGCCGTCGCGCGGCTCTGGGAGGCGCAGGGGCTGTCCAGACCCGGCTACCCGGCCGGCGTCGCCGCGAGCGGTCTCGTCGCGGCCGGCCTGCTTGCAGTCGTCGCGCCGGAGACGTTCGACTTCCTGCTGGGACAGGTCAACCGGGTCGCCGGACTCGGGTCGAGCGACACCGCTGCCACCGTCGGAGAGGCCCAGGCCCCGGATGCGCCGCTGGATCTCTTCTTCCGTAGCTACGGGCTGGCCATCTACACGGCCGGGTTCGGCGTGCTCGCAATTGTAGTCCGGACGCTGTTCGCCGACCGGCCCCGCGCCGAGCGGCTCCTCGTCGCCGTCTTCACGGCGATGCTGGTGCTGTTCACGCTGACGCAGCTCCGGTTCGACTACTACCTCGTCGTCGGCGTCGCCGCGGCGAACGCCTACCTCGCCGGCGAGATACTCGGACTCATCGACATCGAGGCGGTGCGGACGGACGCCACGAACCTCAGACCGTATCACGTGTTCGTCGTCGCCGCCGTGCTGTTCGTCGTCGCCGGGCCGCTCGTCGCGACCGCCGCACCGATGGCGTCGGCCGACAGCGCGACGCGACCCGGCGAGTACCAGGACTGGCAGGGGAGCCTCGACTGGCTCTCCGAGGAGACGCCCGAAGTGGGCGACTACGGCGGGGCCGACAACGACCGGCTCGAGTACTTCGGCACGTACGAGCAGACGGACGACTTCGAGTACCAGGCCGGTGAGTACGGCGTGATGTCGTGGTGGGACTACGGCCACTTCATCACCTACGGCGGCGAGCGCATCCCGGTCGCGAACCCGTTCCAGCAGAACGCCGGGGAGGCGGCCGACTTCCTGCTGGCGGGCAACGAGTCGGAGTCGATCGAGGTTCTCGAGTCCGAGAGCGGCGAGGGGTCGGGGACCCGGTACGTCATGATCGACTACAAGCTCGGCTACGCGGGTACGACGAAGTACAACGCCCCGGCCGCGTTCGAGTCGCGGTACGGGCTCGGTCGGAGCGACATCGGCATCTCGATCGTCAACGATCGGCAGCTCCTGCCGGCCGCCGTCCACACCCAGCGGGCCTACGAGAGCATGCGGGTGCGGCTCTACCAGTTCCACGGCAGCGCCCGCCAGCCGGCCGACTTCGTCGTCAACTTCGGCGAACTCGACCGGGACGCGGGCTTCGGGACGCTGCCGGAAGAGGGGCGGTTCATCGAGCCGCAGAACACGTCCGAGGAGGCCGAACGGGCCGCTGCGAGCGACCCGACGAAGGTCCACGGCGGGCTGTTCGGGGAGCCGCCGGAGCGGGTCGAGGCGCTCGAACACTTCCGGCTCGTCCACGCCAGCGAGCCGTCCTCCAGTAACCGACTCGGGAATCCGCCGGTCTTCAGTCTGCTGCGGAATCAGGAGGGCCCGGCGGTCCCCTACGTGAAGACCTTCGAGCGCGTCGAGGGGGCGACCATCGAGGGCACCGCCCCGGCCAACACGGAGGTCAGGGCGGAGGTGATCATGGAGATTCCGACGACCGGGCAGACGTTCACCTACCGGCAGTTCGCCGAAACCGACGAACAGGGCAACTTCGAGATGACCGTCCCGTACTCGACGACCGGCTACGACGAGTACGGCACCGAGGCCGGCTACACGAACGTCAGCGTCCGGGCCAACAGCAGCTACCAGTTCGTCGCGACGTCGAACGACCTGGCGTTCTTCGGCGAGACCGACGTCACCGAGGGGCAGGTGATCGGCGAGAACGACACCGCCTCGCGGGTCGAACTCGAGTCGCCCGCGAGGTCGACGGACGGCGGGGGCAACGAGGCCGCCGAGTCGGGCGACGGCGGCGGCTCCGACGCCTCGGAGCGGCGCGGCGTCAGGGTCCCCTGAATGGTCGACGCCGGCAACGACGTCGGCGTCGACGCCGGCACCAGCACCGGTGTCGACGCCGGCACCGCCACCGACACCGACGTCAGCGCCCGCGCGTGGTTCGTCGTCTACCTCAAAGGCGCCTGCATGGGCGCGGCCGACACCGTTCCGGGCGTCTCCGGCGGTACCATCGCCGTCGTCGTCGGCGTCTACGAGCGGCTCATCGCCGCACTCACCGCGGTCGACCCCGGCGCGGTCAGCCTCTTGACGTCGGTCCACACGGCCGAGGGCCGGGCCGCCCTCGTCGCGGAACTCCGGCGGACGGACGTTCCCTTCCTGCTCGCCCTCGGGACGGGCGTGCTGTCGGCGGCGGCGACCATCGCGACGGGGGTACGGGTCGCCGTCGAGCGGTATCCGGCGGCGACGTACGCGTTCTTCTTCGGGCTCATCGCGGCCTCGGCGGTCGTCCTCTACCGGCACGTCGACGCGCGGACGCCGCGCCGGGCGGCCGTCGCGGCCGTCGGCTTCGTGGCCGCCTTCCTGCTGACCGACCCGTCGCTTGTCGGCGGCGGCGGCGACCCGACGCCGCTCGTGCTGTTCGTCGCCGGCGCCGTCGCGGTCTCCGCGATGGTGCTGCCCGGCGTCTCCGGTGCCTTCCTACTGTTGGTGCTGGGCGTCTACGAGCCCGTCACCGGCATTCCGGGGCGGCTGGCGGCGGGCCTCCTCGAGGCCGTCCGCGGGGACCCGTCGCTGCTGTTCGAGGCGGCGGTCCCGTTCGGGGCGTTCATCGGCGGCGCGCTGGTGGGCGTCTTCTCGGTCGCCCACGCCGTGCGGGCGGCCCTCGGCCGGTACCGCGAGGCGACGCTCACCTTCCTCGTCAGCCTCATGGTCGGCGCGCTCAGGCTGCCCGCCCACGAGGTGCGGACGAACGCCGGCGGCGACGCGGCCGCGGCCGCCGTCGTCGCCGTCTCGCTCGTTACCGGAGCGGCGGCCGTGTTCGTCCTCAACGGCTACACCGACGACCTGGAGTACTGACATGGCCGACAGCCCGACGCTGACGACGCTCGCGCTGTTCGCGGCCGTGTTCGGGCTGCAGTCCTTCGGCGGGCTGGTCGGCGTCCCGCCGGCGGCGTTCGTCCTCGCGTGGCCGCTGGCCGAACACCCGTGGGCGGTCGTGCTGAGCGTCTACGCCCACGGGAGCCTCGGCCATCTGATCGCCAACACGCTCGCGCTGGCGGTCGTCGGGCCGCTCGTCGCCTACGTGACGACGCCGCTGCGGTTCCACGCGTTCTTCGTCGCCGCCGGCGCCGTCGCCGGGCTGGCGCAGGTGGTCGCGACGGTCCCGTTCGGAGCGACGGGCGTCCTCGGCGGCAGCGGCGCCATCTTCGCGCTGTTCGGTTACCTGCTGGTCGCCAACCGGGCCTCGAACCGGGCGCTGTCGTGGCTGCCGGTCGGCGCCCGCGGGTCGCTGCTGCTGTTCGTCGTCCTCGCCGGCGTGACGACGCTGGCGACCGCCGCACCCGGGGTCGCGCTGGTGGCGCACTTCACCGGCTTCCTCGTCGGCGCCGCCGCCGGTCGCGGCCGCCTGCTCCACGTCGACGACGCCTGAGCGGGGCGACGCGACACAACGCAACATCAAAGACCGGGCGGACCGCAGCGGGAGACATGTACGAGGCCGTCCACGCGCGTCCCGACGGCGAGGCGACGGTCGCCCGGCTGGCGCGGACGGCCGCCGACTACGGCTACGAGGGGGTGGTGGTCCGCAACCACGGCGACGCGCAGGCGACGTACGACGCCGGGGCGGTCGCCGACGCCTACGAGGTCGACGTCGTCCGGGGTATCGAGATTCGGACCGACGACGCGGGCCGGGCCAGCGGGCTCGTCGGCAACTACCGGTCGAAGCGGGACCTCGTCTGCGTCCACGGCGGCCCGCTGAACCGCTTTGCGGTCGAGCAGCCGAAGGTGGACGTCCTCGCCCACCCGATGCGGGACGGCGACGTCAACCACGTCCTCGCGCGGGCCGCCGCCGACAACGGCGTCCACCTGGAGTTCAACCTGGGACGCGTCCTCCGACGGGACGGCGGCGCCCGCGTCCGGGCCATCGAGGGGCTGCGGAAGCTGCACGAACTCGTCGAGCAGTACGACGTCCCGTTCGTCGTCTCGGCGGACGCTCGCTCGCATCTCGGGCTCCGCGCGCCGCGGGAGCTGTGTGCCGTCGGCGAGGCCGTCGGCTTCGACCGCGAGACCGTCGAGGCCGGGCTGGCGGCGTGGGGCGACCTCGCCGCCCGCAACCGGCGGCGCCGCTCCGAGGCGTTCATTGAGCCGGGCGTCCGTATCGACGAGCATGAAGAGGAGCCATGAGGAACACGCCGCCCGCTTCGACGAGATCGCCGACGACTACGACGACGACACGACCCCGGAGTACCGCGCCTGCGTCTCGCTCGTCGTCGAGCACGCCGACCCCGACCCGGACGACGTCGTCGTCGACCTGGGCTGCGGGACGGGCGCGGTCGGGCTCCGGTTGGCGGCCGGCGCCGACCGGGTCCTTGGCCGCGACATCAGCGAGGGAATGATGGGGCGGGCCCGCCGGAAGGCGGCCGACCGCGGCCTCGACAACGTCGCGGTCGCCGAGGGGACGTTCCGGGAGCCGAACTACGACGGCCCGGCGGACGTCGTGGTCTCGAACTTCGCGATGCACCACCTCGCCGACGACGAGAAGCGAACGGCGATCGACGTCGTCGCCGACCTGGAGCCGCGGCGGTTCGTCCTCGGGGACGTGATGTTCTTCGGCGAACCCGACCCCGAGGAGCCGTTCTACAGCCCCGAGGTCGACGACCCGGCGACGGTCGGCGTGCTCGCCGACGCGCTGACGGCGGCCGGCTTCTCCCTGACCGCCGTCGAGGTGGTCCACGACCAGGTCGGCGTCCTCGTCGCCGAGCGGACGCCGTGAGGCTCAGAAGACGTGGTACAGCATCGCGTAGATGACCACGCCCATCGAGAACGACACCACCCATAGGCTCGCGGCGACGCGGCCGGCCGTCCGGTGGTGCGTCCCGTAGATCTCCGCGATCGGCCGGGTGCTCGCGACCAGGAGCGCGTAGAAGACGAACGGGACGCAGACGATCGCCAGGGCGATGTGGACGAACAGGACGGGCAGGTAGACGTACGTCCGGACGACGGCCGGGCCGGCGAACTCCGTCGGCCCGAGGACGGCCACGCGGTAGAGGTACAGCCCCAGGAACAGCGCGAACAGCCCGAAGCTGGTCACCATCAGCGCCCGGTGCCGGCGGACGTCGCCGCGTCTGATGGCGCGGACGTCGGCGGCGATGGTGCCGATGGCGACGAGGCTGACGGCGGCGTTGACGTGCGGGATCGCCGCCAGCAGTCCCGCGTGGGTCGGCAGCGCCCCGGCCGGTAGCAGCCGCAGGACGGCCCCGAACACCAGCGCCAGCGACCCGACGGTCAGCAGCGCGGTCAGCGCCGGGACGTGCTCTCTGGCCCACGTCCGGGTCTCCATGTCGACGCCTACGGCCGGGTGGTGGATATGTGTTGATGATTCGGTGCCGAAACTGCCGGAACGTCCGCTCTGCGCGGCGCGTGCTAACGCTTAACAGGTCCGCGCACGAATTCGGCCGCATGCGAGGGACAGAACCGGACGGCGCTACGCTGTACGAGTGCGTCGACTGCGGCGACAGACAGCGGAACCCCGACGGCCGTCTCTGTTCGTGCGGCGGCTATCTGGAGAACATCAGCATCGAGCGGTCGCTGTAGGGACTTCCGGCGGTGGCGTGAGGAAACGCGGGTGCCGTCGTCGAGCACCCGCACTGTCGTCGTCAGTGCGTGGGACCGGATTTGAACCGGCGGACCTCTACAGGACAGCGCCCTCAACGCTGCGCCGTTGGCCTAGCTTGGCTACCCACGCACGCAGGTCCGTTCCGCAAAAATCACTGGGATGCGTTCGGTTTTAACCCTTTCCGTTCGCCGGGCCTGTGACACCGGCTGCCGGCCCGGGAGCCGGAGCGGTCCGGTCCGGTCCGGTCCGTTTCGCCGTAACTTATGTTCCGTGACACCAACACCCTGGTAATGGAGAATCTCGAGGTGACGACGGATGAGCCGGTCGAGGACAGAGACGGCGGCGCCTACCAGCGGTACTGCCCACAGTGCAACGAGAAGACCGAACCGACGTTCCGGCGGAGTTCGGCCGACACGTACCACGACGACGACGTGTCGGCGGTCATCTGCCGGACCTGTGGCCACCAGCTCGGCCACTGCACCTGGTGGCCGGACGACGAGAGCTGAGGCCGACCGCGGCCACCGCGCTCTCGGCACGCCCGCCCGGAGCGCGGGGTTGAAATACGTACCGGCAGTACCGGATGGCATGGCGAAGTACTCGACCGGCGGCGTCGGGGGTGACGCCAGCGGCGTCTGCGAGCTCTGCGGCGCCGATGGCCGCAGCCTCGAGACCGCGACGGTCGCCGGCGCGGAGCTGGAGGTCTGCGGGGAGTGCGCCAGACACGGCGAGGACGACGGCGGCGACGACGACCGCGAGCGGGAGCGCCGGCAGAAGGCCGCCCGCAACGCCGCCCGGATGGACGACGCCCGGACGGTCGACACCGACTTCGAGGAGGGGACCGACTACGAGGACGACCCGCTACCGTACCTCGCGACCGGTTACGACGAGACGGCGGCGGCCGCACGGCAGGATGCGGGGCTCCAGCTCGACGAACTCGCGGCCGAACTGGACGTCGACGAGGACGACCTCGTCGCCGTCGAGCAGGGCCGGGCCGCCCGCGCGAACGTCGGCGGGTCGGTGATCGAGGCGCTGGAGGAGCGGCTCGACGTCGACCTCGTCGAGGAGTAGCGTTTAGTCGTCGTCGCCCCTCCGGCCGGGCATGACACGCTCGTTGGCACCCGACGACCCGGAGACGCTGGCCTTCGAGGCGACCGTCGAGCGCGGCGGCTCCGAGGTCGTCCTCTCGGAGACGTACTTCTACCCCGAGGGCGGCGGCCAGCCGGCCGACCGCGGCACCGTCGGCGGCCTCGCCGTCCGCGACGTGCAGGCGCGGGACGGCGCGGTCGTCCACGTCCTCGACGGCGAACTGGAGGCCGGCCGGACCGTCGAGGCGGCCGTCGACCCCGACTTCCGGCGCTACTGCCGGCGGGCCCACACCGCCAGCCACGCGCTGTACGGCGCCGGCCGCCGACTCTTCGACGGCATCGGCTACGGCGGCTTCGGGATCGGCGCCGCGCCCCCGGAGGAGCGGGCGGAGAAAGCGACCGACGAGGAGAAGGTCCGCGTCGACTTCGCCACCTCGACGACCATCGACGACGCGACGCTGGTCGACCTCGAGCGGCTGGTCAACCGCTGCGTCTGGGAGAGCCGGGCGGTGTCGTGGGAGCGGCTCCCCCGCGAGGAGGCGCTCGGCCGCGACGACGTCGCGTTCAACGCCAAGACCGAGGAGGGCGTCGGCGGCGAGACGGTCCGCGTCGTCGAGATCGACGGCTGGGATGCGGCGGCCTGCGGCGGCACCCACGTCCGCAACACCCGGGAGATCGGCCCGGTGACGGTGCTCGGCCGGTCGAACCCCGGCGAGGGGCTGACGCGCGTGGAGTTCGCGGTCGGGCCGGCCGGTATCGAGCGCCGGAACGAGGAGAAGGCGGCCGCCCTGAAGGCGGCAGCGGCGCTGGGGACGAACGTCGGGTCGCTGCCGGAGGAAGTCGAGCGGCTCCGGGCAGACCTGGCGGAGCTGGAGGCCGAACGCGACGAACTGCGGGAGCGGCTGTTCGACGCCGCGGTCGCCGAGATCGCGGCCGACGCCTTCGAGCGGGGCGACGACAGGTGGGCGGCCGGCGTCGTCGACACCGACGCCAACGCCCTCGCGGAGGCGGTCCGCGAGCGGCCGGACGGCGTCGACGTGCTCGTGCTGGCGTCGCCGGCCGGGCAGGTGGCGGTCGGCACCGACGGCAACCCCGAGGCCGGCGCCGTCGTCGAGGAGCTGACCGGCGAGTTCGGGGGCGGCGGTGGTGGCTCGCCGACGGTCGCCCAGGCCGGCGGCCTCGACGCCGACGGCGAGACCGTCGTCGCCTATCTTCGGGGCGACGACGCGGACGCGGTCGGCGGCACAGACGACGCCTGACGAGCGGACGATTTTTGCCGCTCGCGGTCGACGGGCGGGTATGGACCTGACGCCGGAGCAGGAGGCCATCCGCGATACCGTCCGGGAGTTCGCCGTCGAGGAGGTACGCCCGACGGCCCGCGAGGCCGACGAGACGGAGACGTTCCCCGAGGACGTCTGGGACGGGCTGGCCGACATCGGACTGACGGCGATGACCGTCCCGGAGGAGTACGGCGGCCTCGACGTCGACGGGATGACCTACGCCGTCTGCAACGAGGAGCTCGCCTACGGCCAACTGGCGGTGGCGACGGCGCTGTCGGTGCACTGTCTGGCGACCTCCTGTATCGCGGAGTTCGGCGACGACGACCAGAAGGAGCGGTGGCTGCCGGAGATGGCCGACGGCCGCCCGGTCGGCGCGTTCGCGCTGTCGGAGCCCGACGCCGGCTCCAACCCCGCCGAGATGTCGACGGAGGCCCGCCGCGAGGGCGACGAGTACGTCGTCGACGGGACGAAACAGTGGATCACCAACGGGGTCCGCAGCGGCGTCGTCATCCTCTTCGCGAAGACCGACGCGGACGACCCCGGGACGGTCACCCAGTTCGTCGTCCCGAAGGACGCCGACGGGCTGGAGGTCGGCAAGAAGGAGGAGAAGCTCGGGCTGCGGGCCAGCGACACCACCTCGCTGATCTTCGACGACGTCCGGATTCCGGCGGAAAACCGGCTGACGCCGGAGGGCAGGGGGCTGTCGGCGGCGCTGTCGATTCTCACCGGCGGCCGGGTCGGCATCGCGGCCCAGGCGGTCGGGCTGGCGCAGTCGGCGCTGGACCTGGCCGTCGACTACGCCGACGACCGCGAGCAGTTCGGCGGCGCCATCTCCGACATCCAGGCGGTCAGACAGAAGCTCGCGGAGATGTACACCAAGACCCAGGCGGGCCGGACGCTCACATACGACGCCGCCCGCCGGCTCGACGAGGGGCGGCCGCCGTCGATGGCCGCCAGCACCGCGAAGTACTTCGCCAGCGAGGCCGCCATGGACGTCACCAACGAGGCCGTCCAGATCCACGGCGGCTACGGCTACACGACGGACTTCCCCGTCGAGCGGCTCTACCGGGACGCGAAGATCACGACCATCTACGAGGGGACGAGCCAGATCCAGAAGAAGGTCATCGCCCGTGAGCTGCTGGAGTGACGGCGCCGCGGCCGCCGGAGGCCGATGGTAGCGGTCGACGAGTACGAAACCCTCGTCTTCGACCTCGACGGGACGCTCGTCCGGCTGGCGGTCGACTGGGAGGAGGTCGCCGGGGCCGTCGCCGCGGCGCTGGCGGACCGCGGCGTCTCGCCGTCGGGCGACCTGTGGACGATGCTGGAGACGGCCGACCGGACCGGCCACCGCGAGGCCGTCGAGGCCGTCATCGCCGACTTCGAGCGCGACGGCGCCCGCGATTCCGAGCGGCTGCCGGCCGCCGGGATCGTCCCCGGCGGCGTCGGGGTCTGCTCGCTGAACTGCGAGGCAGCCTGCCGGGTCGCGCTCGACGTCCACGACGTCGGCGGCGTCGAGGCGGTGGTCGGCCGCGACACCGTCGATACGGAGAAGCCGGACCCCGAGCCGCTGCTGGAGGCGATTCGGCGGCTGGACGGCGACCCCGGCGAGACGCTGTTCGTCGGCGACAGCGAGCGCGACGAGGTGACCGCCGACCGGGCCGGCGCCGACTTCGTCTACGTCTCCGAGTGGCTGCGGGCGTACGCGTAGACGCCGACGCCGAGACAGAACCACACCGGCGCGCCGACCCGGACGGCGAACTCCGCCCGCCGGGTCCAGGTCGGCAGGGACACGAGCGTCGACAGGACCGCGACGACCGGCGCGCCGACGACGATGGTGAGGACGAAGGTGGTCTGTAGCACCCACCCGTAGTCGACGCCCTCGGGGTCGGTCGACTCGACGGGGTCCGGCATACCGCCGGGTCGGGCGCTCGCCGGGTAAGCGGTTACGGTTCTCCCCCCGCCTGCATCGAGTGATAGCGTTTAACCCGCGGCGCCACCGACGCCGAGGCATGCGCGCAAGGGACATCCGCGCGAAGGCCGGCGAGGAGACGCTCACGATGCTGACGGCCTACGACGCGCCGACGGCCCGGCTGGTCGACGAGGCCGGCGTCGACATGACGCTCGTCGGCGACTCCGTCGGCAACACCCGGCTCGGCCACGAGTCGACGCTGCCGGTCACCGTCGACGAGATGGCCAGCCACACGGCCGCCGTCGCGCGGGCGACCGACGACGCGCTCGTCATCGCCGACATGCCGTTCCTCTCGTACGGCGCCGACGAGGGCGACGCCGTCGAGAACTGCGGCCGGATGCTGAAGGAGGCCGACGCCGACGCCGTCAAGCTGGAGTCCGGCCCCCACACTGTCGAGCTGACCGAGCGGCTGACGGACCTCGGGATTCCGGTCCAGGCCCACCTCGGGCTGACCCCCCAGCGCGAGAACGAGACCGGGCTGTTCCGGCAGGGCACCGACGAGGAGTCCGCCCGCGAGATCGTCGACCTCGCGGAGCGCCACGAGGACGCCGGCGCCTTCTCGCTCGTCCTGGAGCACGTCCCCGCCAACCTCGCGGCGACGGTCACCGACGCCATCGACATCCCCACCATCGGTATCGGCGCCGGCCCCGACTGTGACGGCCAGGTGCTCGTCATCGACGAGGTCATCGGCCTCTCGGAGGGGACCGCCCCGTTCTCGAAGGCCTTCGGCGACGTCCGCGGCGAGATGGAGCAGGCCATCGAGTCCTACGTCGGCGCCGTCGAGGGCGGGGAGTTCCCCGCCGAGGAGCACAGCCACCACGAGGAGGCCGTCGACGACGTGTACTGACCCCGGGCGCGGGCCGGACGGGACGGGTACGGCGGAAGGACGCCCCCGGCGCCGCGACTCCTCCTCGACCCGGACGCGTCTCTCCTACCGGACGACCTGCGCGACCCGTTGCCGGCGGTCTCCCGCCACTCGACCGCCCCGTCCTTCCGGCGGCCTCGCTCCGCTCGGCCGCCCCGTTCACGAAAACTACGCCTCGAAGCCGTCTTCGAAGACGAACGTCCCGTCCCGCTGGACGACCTCGCCGTCGACCTCGATGTAGGAGTCCTCCGACATGTCGACGATCATGTCCATGTGCATCGCGCTGTCGTTGCCCTCGTTGCCGTCGCCGACGGTGTCGTCGTAAGCGCGGCCGAGCGCCATGTGGACGGTATCGCCCATCTTCTCGTCGAACAGCATGTTGTAGGTGAACCGGTCGATGTCGCGGTTCATCCCGATGCCCAGTTCGCCGAGCCGGCTCGCGCCGGCGTCGGTGTTCAGAACGGCGGTCAGCACGTCCTCGTTTTTCGCCGCGGCGTGGTCGACGACCTCGCCGTCCTCGAACCGGAGCCGGACGTCCCGGACCTCCCGGCCCTGGGCCATCAGCGGCTTGTCGAACAGCACCTCGCCCTCGACGCTGTCGGGGATCGGCGCGGTGAACACCTCCCCACCCGGCAGGTTGTGCTCGGCATAGTCGTTCTGGGTCGGATTGCCGTCGACGGACATCCGCACGTCGGTCGTGTCGCCGGAGACGATCCGCACCTCGCTTGCGGGGTCGAGGATCTCGACCATCTGCTGCTGGTGCCGTCGGACCGCCTCCCAGTCTTTGTTGACCGCGTTCCAGACGAACGACTCGTAGGCGTCGGTGCTCATCTCCGCGTCCTGGGCGTTCGCCGGCGCCGGATACTGCGTCCCGACCCACCGCTTTTCCATCATCAGGTCCTGAATCTCCTTGTTGGCCGCCGCCAGTTCGGTGCTCTTCTCCGGCGGGACGTCGCTCGTCTCGAAGGTGTTCGTGGCCGCGCGGATGCCGATCGAGACGTCCGCCTCCCGCACCGACGCGAGGCTCACCTCCGAGCGGCTGATGTCGTCGACGTCGATGGCCCGGCGGTAGGCGCGGCTGGCGCGGGAACTCGTCAGCCGGACGGAGATGTTCGCGCCGCGGTCGCCGCACAGCTCGGCGACGGCCACGACCAGGTCCTCCGCGGCCGGGTGCCCCCGGACGAGCACCTCGTCGTCGGGGCCGACGTTCGTGGAATGGTCGACGAGCGTCTCGGCGTGCTTGCGAACCCTGGGGTCCATGGCCCAGCACGGGCGCGGGAAGGCTAAAACGAACCGGTCGGCTCACCGCCCGCGACGGGGGCTCGGCGGCGGACCGACGGCGGACCGGCGGCAGTTTCGGGCGACGACGAGGCCGCCGAACCTCAGAGGTGGTCGGCGTCGATTTCCATGATCTCGGCGGCCTCCGCGGGCGTGGCGGGCTCGCGGCCGACGTTCCGGGTCAGCTCGGCGGCCTTCGCGACGAGTTCGGGGTTGGTCGACATCTCGCCGTTCGGGAGGTAGAAGTTGTCCTCCAGGCCGACGCGGACGTTGCCGCCCATCGACAGCGCGGCGGCGACGAGCTGCCACTGGTCGCGGGAGATGCCGATGACCTGCCAGTTGGCGTCGTCCGGCAGCTGCCGGACCTGGTGGGCGAGGTTCTCGACGGACGGCGGGATGCCGCCCAGCACGCCCATGATGAGCGAGAAGTGGATCGGGTGCTCGAGGGTGCCGGACTCCAGGAAGGGTCGGATGTTGCCGACGTGCCCGGTGTCGAAACACTCCAGTTCCGGCTTGACGCCCGCCTCGTTCATCGCCTCCAGCAGGTCCC